>CALGEF010000338.1 GCA_937881755.1 uncultured Acidobacteriota bacterium | reverse complement strand
CTGAAAAGTGTGATTGCGGTGCATTCCACGGCGCTCGGCCCCCGCCGCCGGCGGCTGCCGCATGTGGAACTATCCGACAGGGGAGGCGATGCTGACCGATGTCCTGCGCCTCTCGCAGGGCATGAGCTACAAGAACGCCATGGCGGGCATTCCGCTGGGCGGCGGCAAGGCCGTGATCTGGGGCGATCCCAAGTCAGGCAAATCCCCGGAGCTTTTCCGCGCCTTCGGCCGCGCCGTGGAAAGCCTGCAGGGCAGGTATTACACCGCCGAAGATGTTGGCGTGGACGTCTCCGACATGGCGACTGTGCGTAAAGAGACGCGCTTTGTGGCGGGTCTCGTTGAAGGCGCGGCGGCGAGTGGCGATCCTTCCCCGGTCACCGCGAAGGGCGTCTATCTCGGGATCCGCGAAGTAGCCAGGCGCCTGTTCGGCACGGATGATCTGAACGGCCGCGCCATTGCCGTGCAGGGCGTCGGTTCGGTCGGCGGCTACACCTGCGAGCACCTCGCGAAGGCGGGCGCCCATCTCGTCATCACAGACATCGACCAGGATGCGCTAGGCACGGTCGCGAAGAAAACCGGTGCAAAGATCGTCTCGCCAAACGATATCTATGACGTGGAGGCGGATATCTTGTCGCCGAACGCGCTCGGCGCGATCATCAATGAGAAAACTCTGGCGCGCCTGAAGGTCAAAGGCGTGGCGGGCGGCGCGAACAACCAGCTGGTCGTGCCGGAAATGGGCGAGTTCCTTCGCCGCAAGGGCATCCTCTATGCTCCGGATTACGTGATCAACGGCGGCGGCATCATCAATGTGGCGGCCGAAATCTCCGGCAGTTATTCGCGCGACTGGGTAGAGGCTAAGCTGTCCCGCCTGATCGTCACGCTGGGCGAGGTGCTGGATGAAGCGCTTGAAACCGGTCAGCCCACGAACTATGTGGCAGGCCGCATTGCCCGGTCGCGCATTGCTTCGGCCCGGAAGACTACGTAGTTTCCACAGGTACGGCCCTGGCCCCTGAATGGTATGGGCCTGTAATCGGCCTTACCTGGGCCGCCAGGAGGTTGCCATGTCGATCGTCGCCGTGCTTCAGGGATCTTCCGGAACCGATGCCCTGACCACCCAGTCCGCCCTGGCCATCGCGCGCCAGCTCAATCTGCCGCTCATCGGCCTGTGCGCGCTGCCGGATCCCCAATCCGCGCTGATGCTGGTCTCGACACCTGAGGCCGCCGGGCTGTCGGCTGCAGCAACCAATAGCCTGATTGACCTGCAGAAGGATATGCTCGCCGCCGCCGAAGCCGCCTTCCGCGGCGCCATGACCCAGGAAGCCCATGGCTTGGAGACGACGTTCATGCATCAAGTGGCCACCGCTGAGGCCGCCGCTGCCAGCGCGGCCACCCTGGCCGAAGCCATCGTTTTCCCGCGCAGCGCGGCCAAGAGCGGCGAGCCACTCTCAGTGGCGTTCGATCATGTGATGATGGAGGCGCGCCTGCCGGTCGTCCTCGCCAGCGAAAAGCCGTTCAGACCGGGACCGGTGATCATCGGATGGGACGGATCGAACGGCGCCTCTCGCGCGGTGCGGTTCCATTCCCCCCTGATTGCCGCGTTCGGCGAAGTCATCATCGCACAGAACCATAAGGACGCGGAACGTGACGGTGCCCGCCCGGACATTGCCCCCGGCTCACTTGCTGACTGGCTAAAGCGCAAGGGCGCCTCGCCCCGTACGGAAAGTCTGGACGGTGAAGTGGCTGGCGCGCTCCTTTCGCTGGCCGAGAGGTCCGGCGCGTCGATGATTGTCGCCGGGGCTTACGGACATTCGCGCCTTGGCGAGCGGTTATTTGGCGGCACCAGCCGCCGCCTCCTCGAGTCGGGCAGCGGATCTGCCTTGGCGCTGGCCCGATAATTCATCCGGAGACTGATCATGCCCCTTCGCCGCATCACGCTTCAACTCGCACGCAATCCCGGCCTTCCGGCCGGTGACCCGGAACAGGGATACATGATTGTCGCGCCGCTGGACGATGCGGGCCAGCTCGACGTCGAGGCCTGGCGCACGTACCGGAAAGCCTGCCGCGTGTTCCGGTTTCATCCGGACCCGGCTGAAAAGGCCGATGGATGGCTGACCCATCGCGGCCAGAACTGGTTTTTTCACTATGATGAAGATGCCGAGGGAGGCGATGAAGGCATCTTCCGCTTCGGCGCGCATATCTTCAGAGAAGGCGAGTATCTGACGATAAATCACGCGGACTGCGAAGCGCAGACTTACAAGGTGACGGACATCTCGCCGGTTTGAACCGTTGCCGATCGGTTAAGCGCGTGGGTCTTGTTTCACGCCTGGGCGAAAGGGATTGTTTTTGATGATGCTGTATAAAAGCCGTCATGGGAAAACTCGCTGTCGCCATAATCGCCCTCGTTATCGTTGTGCTTTATTTCACATACGATGCCGGCTTCAATTTTCAGGAAGCTGAGCCTGAGAAGCGTATCGAATTTGTCGAGCGCCAGTCATCGAGGGCGGCTGCGCTTGCCGGCTTTGCCATTCGCTCCACCCCGGACGCTGTCCTGGTTTCTTCCACCCAGAGACTTGTGCGCGTGAAGCTTCGTTCTGAAGCGGCGTCCAACTTCTCGGTTCACCGCCAGCAGCTTTTCAAACGCGCCTGCCGAGGGTATTCCGCGTCCTTTCTCGGAAAGCATAACATCGTGCTTCGATTCGAGTTCTACCGTGACACCAGCGTCATGACCGGCAGCCTGTCCCTGTCCCCTGGCGTTTGTGCGCGTGTGGCTTAAGCGGTCGGCTGACCTCAGAAATCCCAGCGTAGCTGAATCCCGTAGGTACGGGGTTCATTCACGAAGCCGGTCAGGTTGTTGAAGTCGATGCCGCCTTCCAGCGCTTCCTCGTCGAGGATGTTCCGTACAAAGACGGACGCGTCATAGCCGCGATCTGACTTGAAGCCCGCCTTAAGGCCGCCTTCCCAGTATCCCTCCTGGCCGAACTCGATACTGTCATACAGGAAGAAATTCGTTTCGCCTTTGAAGGCCCAGTCGGTGTAAACATAAATTTCGCCGCCGGGCACCGGGACGCCGTAGCGCGCCGTGATGTTGGCTATCCATTCCGGCGCATTCGGGAACGCGTTGCCGGAAATATTATAGCCGAGCAGCGTTCCACCATCGGAGGTAAATACTGCCGCATCGAGGATCGTGCACGGCGCCCCGCAGCCTGGCGCGATGATCACGTCGTCCTTGAACCCGGTCTTGTTGTAGGAAAGACCTGCGGTCATCAGGATGTTCTGTGCAGGCGCCGCTTCAATGTCGGCCTCGAAGCCATAGCCTTCGCTCTTGTCGGCATTGAACAGCGACACATCGTTGGTAAGCCCGCCCACGATGGTCAGCTGCTGTCCCTCGAGTTCGAAGGCATAGACGCTGATGTTCGCACGCACACGGTCATCGAACAATTCGGTCTTGGCGCCGGCTTCGTAAGACAGGACGGTTTCACTGTCGGCCTGTGACGGCGCGCCGAACCGCTGCTGGACCGTCGGCCCGCGAAAGCCCCTGGCGATGCGGCCGTAGATGTTGATGTCGTCGGTCGCGGTATAGGCAGCGGACACATCCCAGCTGACCTGTTCGTCGCCGAGTTCGCGTTGGTCGCCCGCTGCGCTGAATTGCTTTTCGTCTTGAGTCCAGCGCGCTCCGCCGGACACCACGAGGCGTTCGGTCAGGTCATAGCTGAGGGACGCGAACAGGGCCTTGCTGTCGGTGTCGAGATCGCGCTGCGCCACTCTCGTCTGTGGCTGGCCGGGCGTGAGTGAGGCGAAGGCGCGAGAGGTGATCGCCACTTCTTCCCGGAACAGGAACACGCCGGCCTGCGCGCGCAGTGCCCCGCCCTTGTCGAAGGTGAAGCGCACTTCGTGCGTCGACTGGTCGAGCGAGTCGACGGCGCCGCCGGTTTCCACAGGGAACGGGATGAACCCGGGGCCGAAATTGCCTGCGCCCAGGAAAGCGGCGCCGAAGCCGCCATCAATATCGCCGCGGCTTTCGATCTCGGCATTCTCGTAGCCGAAGACATAGGTGGCGGTGATCGCTTCTGTCAGCGGCTTGTCGAGACGCAGGGTCACACCGGATGTGTCCTGCGTCAGGAAGTTCTGGCCGTCATAGAATACCGTGTCGCGATCAAAGCCCGAGCCCAATCCTTTGTTGCCAACATCTATGATGTTGGCGCGAAACAGACGTGCATTGCCGTCATTGGAGCGGGTATGCAGGTTTAGAAGGGCCGAGAAGTCCGTCCCTTTCGGCGTGAACAGGAATTGCGCGCGTCCGGCAACTTCCTTGAAGCCTTCGTAGACATCCTCTTCGCCGGTGAAGGCATTGTCGACATAGCCATCGCGCTCCTGATAGAGGCCGGAAATCCTCACGGCGAGCACATCCTGAACCACTGGCAGGTTCACCGCGCCTTCAAGGTCGCGTGTGTTGTAGTTGCCATATGCGGCGCGGACATAAGCTTCGAACTCGTCCTGCGGCTTGCGCGAGTCGAACTTGATGATGCCGCCCGGCGTATTGCGGCCGAACAGTGTGCCCTGCGGTCCGCGCAGCACTTCGATCTGCTCAAGGTCGAACACCGGAAAGCCTTTCAGGATGGGGCTTTCATAGGGCACATCATCATAGACAAGGCTGACGGGCTGTGAGGCGTTGAGATCGAAATCGGTGTTGCCGATGCCGCGAATGTAGAATCGCGGAAAGGCGCGGCCGAAGGAGCTTTCGGCGATCACGCTCGGCACGCGGGCAGAGAGAAACCGCACGTCGGCGCCGGAAGATTTCAACGTATCCAGTTTCTCGTCCGACAGGGTCGAGATCGAGATCGGCACTTCCTGAAGGTTTTCTTCGACGCGCTGGGCGGTCACCGTGACCGTGCCGAGCCGGGCGGTGGCCTCTTCTGCTGCGGCCTGGGCGAATGCCGGCGTGCCGCTGGCCGCGAGGGCGATCAGGCTGACGCTGGCAACAAGGCGGCGAAGATCAAACTGGGAGGGCATGGGGTCACCTTTGCGCGGCAGGCTGGAAGCTCGCATCGATGCAGCCTCGTCTGGCGGGGGTGTCTCATACCGCAGGGCGAAGGGAAATGCTGGTCGCCTTGTGCGCGAGTGGTTGGGCTGCGAAGGAAACGCAAGCGTGCTTCCAGGGCCACAGGTGCCTGAAGTTCAGGCTAGTTCCAGGGATTGAACCGGCGCGTACTTCCAGGTTCGGGCACCTGCGGCGCGCTTTCACCGGGCAGTTCCAGCGGATCGGTTTGTGGCATCAGCGGCGGATAGGCATCTGCCTCGGCGATTTCTTCAAACTCTCCGGGTGACTTATCCGGAAGGTCGAGCGTTCCATCGATCACGAGGCGGGCCGGTGCATCCGCGGAGACAGGCGCTACCGGCTCCGGAGGCGTAGTCGAGGGGTGGGAAGGCGCGCCGGCACGTTGGGCGGCGCCCAGACCAAACCCGAACGGGATGGAGGACAGCGAGATCGGCTGGCTCAGGGTCGGAACGGGCGGCGTGGGTGCCGGTTCCGGAACAGGCTCCGGTTCCGGTTCAGGTGCGCGTTCCGCAACCATCAACTCAGGCGCGACCTTGGTTGCAGGCGCCACTTCTGAAACAACCCATTCAGCTTCCGGTTCCGGGGCCGGCAAGATTTCGGGCTCTGGCTCGGCAACCGTCTGTGCAGGTGTGTGCTCGAAAGCACCGAATGTCCCAAACGATCCGGGTTCCTCAACCAGCGGAGCGACCTCGACGGATGGCGCAGGCGCCTCGGCAGAGGCTTGCGCAGCGGGCCTGAAGAGGGCGATGGGCTCAGGAACCGGTTCCGGTTCCGGCCCGGGCGTTTGCGCAACGATCACCGGTTCGGGGGCGGATTCAGGTTCAGGCGCCGGTTCAGGTTTGGGTTCCGGCGCCGCGACGACCTCGGCTTCGGGTATGGGCGGCGTAGCGTTGATCTGGTCGGCCAGGACCGCGACCGCCGCTGTGATTTCTGTTTCGCTTTCGATCGGCGCCGTCTCGTCTGTTGTGGCGTCCGGTGCATCCACGAGGTGCAGGACCGGCCCTGCGGCAGCAACGCTGGCCGGCGGCTCGGCTTCAACCGAATCGAGGCCCGCGAGCAAAGTGCGGATGGCCTTCTCTGTGCCACGCGCATGCCTGGCCGCCTCGCGATAAAGTTCCGCGATGAACTTGGCGTAGGGGCGGCCATGCGAATCGATGTCGTCGGCAAATTCTTCGGGCTTGCAGGTTTCGATCTCGCGGCCCATCGCATCCGTGAGCAGCACAGAGTGAGGTTCCGGCGTGATGACGACACGGTAGCCTTCTGTGTCATGGACGACCGTAGCGTTCTCGCCTTCGGTCCAGGTTACCCGCTGCTTGCGCGTCATCTCGCTCAGCTTGTCGATGAGGCGCTTGGTAGAGGGATGCAGCATTGCGGCGTACCTTCCTGATGGGGCCGGATCAAACTTAAGCGTCAGGTTAGCCCGCCCTGCGCCAAGATTCAAACCTCAGAGCCCGATTCCTCTCAGGTGTCCCGATTTGGAAGCCCATGCAGGCCGGATGCCGCTATCCGAGCACGTCAGCGGGCGGGCGCAACATACCGAAGCTCGGCGAGAAAGGCGGCCGGATCGGAGGCGTCTCCGCCGTCCACCTTGTAGACCCGGGCAAAGGCGCCCGCCGAGACCGGATCAGGGCAGACAAGCCAGCCAGGCTCCGATGGGCTGCACAGCGCTCGGCTGTCCTCAGACAGGTCGCCAAGGCGGGCCTGCCCGATCACTTCGCCTTTCGGGCCGCGCACGGCGGGGTCACGGCTGCGCACGCTCGCCACATAACCGCGGCTCCAGTCGGGTTCGACGATGAAGCGAGCCGCCTCGCTTCCCTTGGCGCGCACTTCAAAGCGGACTGTTCCGGTGGCCGGATCGGTTACCGGAATCACCATGTGCCCGGGCAACGCCTTTTCGACTGCAGCGACGGTAAACGGCGTGTCCGGTCCGAGGCCCCCGGCCCCGGCCGGCGACATGACCAGCGTCGCGGGGTCCCGCACCTCGCCGCGCAGACGCGCGATGTCCTTGATGAACGTCTTGACCGGCTGGTCCTTGTCGACCGAGAGGTCGGTGCGGAAACTGCGAACAATACCGTCGGGCGAGATGACCAGGTAGGTCGGCGTCCAGCTGATCTTCAACGCGGCGCGCAGGCTGGCATCCGTGTCGAGGATTACCGGCAATGTGAAGCCAGCCGACTCGAAGTAAGCGTCCAGCGAGCCATGCTTGCCGAACATGTCCTCCGGCGCGGTGCGTTCTGCGTTCTGCGGCACGTGGAGCGTCACGAAATCCAGATCCGGGTCTGCCGCAACCGCGCGCGACAGCGCTTCGGCATAAGGCCCATCGGCGCGCGAGTCGCCGCACCAGGCGCCCCAGACGGCGATGACCGTCCAACGGCTCAAGGTGGCGGAATCAAATGCAGCGCCGTCCGCCATGGGCGCCGTGAAGGCAGGCAGCTTCTGCCCGGTCAGCGCATACTCGGTTGGGCGGTTTTCAACTTCCGTCTCGGCTTCGGGCGCCGATGCCGGGTTATTTGCTGCGGCGAACGCCGTTGCGGCCTCCGGCGTTTCGGCGGCGTTGCTGCAGGCAGCTGTCAGGGCGAGGGCAGCCAGGGCGGCAAACAGTTGTTTCATTGCATGGGTGCTCCGCAGACCATGCCACCCCTGTTACATGTTCCTGCGGCATGATGAAGGCACGCCCTTTGCTGCGCAGAAGAAAAGGGCGGCCTCGCGGGCCGCCCTGTCCGTTCTGCGAATGTGGGTGTTCGAGATCAGTTGTAGAATTCGAACAGGCCGGCTGCGCCCATGCCGCCGCCGATGCACATCGTGACGACGCCCCATTTGGCTTTCCGGCGCTGGCCTTCGAGCAGGATGGAGCCGGTGCAACGCGCGCCGGTCATGCCGAACGGGTGGCCGATCGAGATGGCGCCGCCGTTGACGTTGTATTTCTCGGGGTCAATGCCGAGACGGTCGCGCGAGTAGAGGCACTGTGAGGCAAAGGCTTCGTTCAGTTCCCAGAGGTCGATATCGCTGACTTTCAAGCCATGACGCTCGAGCAGGCGCGGCACAGCGAAGACGGGGCCGATGCCCATTTCGTCGGGATCGCAACCGGCGACGTTGAAACCAGCGAAACGGCCGAGCGGTTTCAGGCCGCGCTTTGCAGCTTCCCTGGCTTCCATGACAACCACGGCAGCGGCGCCGTCCGACAGCTGCGAGGCGTTGCCGGCGGTGACATACTTGCCTTCCTTGACGACCATGCCGCCTGAGAAGACCGGCTTCAGGCCGGCGACCATTTCATAGGTCGTGCCGGGGCGGTTGCAGTCGTCCTTGTCGGCAACAACGTCCTGGAAGGTTTCTTCCCTGGTGTCCTTGTTGATCAGTTTCATGCGGGTTTTCAGCGGCACGATTTCCTGCGCCATGTAACCCTTCTGCTGGAACTCAGCCGTGCGGCGCTGGCTCTCGACAGAATACTCGTCCTGGTATTCGCGGCTGACCTTGTAGCGATCGGCAACTATCTCGGCTGTCTCGATCATCGTCATCCAGATGGCCGGCCAGGTCTTGGCGAGTTCCGGCTCGAAATACTTGTAGCGGTTCGACTGGCCCGATGCCTGAACGAGGCTGATGCTTTCCACGCCGCCGCCGACAGTGACGGCTGCACCTTCGTGGATCACGGTGTGCGCCGCATTGGCGATGGCCTGCAGGCCCGAGGAGCAGAAGCGGTTGATGGTGGCGCCCGACGTGGTCGACGGGCAACCGGCAGCGAGGGCTGCATTGCGTGCCACGTTGTGGCCGGTGGCGCCTTCCGGCGCGGCGCAGCCAAGGAACACATCCTCCACCGCGGCGGCTTCGACTCCGGCGCGCTCTAGGGCGCCCTTGATCGCGTGCCCGGCCATGGTGATCCCGTGCGTATCATTGAGGGCGCCGCGGCCCGCTTTGGTCAGGGCAGTACGGGCAGTAGAGACGATAACAGCTTCGCGCATGGCTTCCTCCGGAATGTTTGGCTTCGAGTTGGGGCGCACCGTAACGAGTGCCACCGGCCCGCGCCAGACTTCCCTTTACGTCAAGGGAGGCTTTCCCATGAAAAAACCCGCCCGGCGCAGCCGGGCGGGTTTCTGTCTGGCGTATTTTTCCCCGGTATCAGGCGGTGATCTTGGCCTTCGGAGCCGCCGCTTTCACGGCGTCGTCCACATAGGCTTCGAATTTCTTGAAGTTCTCGACGAACATCTCGGCGAGCTTCGCGGCCTGCGCGTCGTAGGCGGCCGGATCAGCCCAGGTCGAGCGCGGGTCGAGGATCCTGGAATCGACGCCCGGAACGGCGGCCGGAACCATGAACCCGAACGTCTCGTCCTTGCGGAACTGGACGGTATTCAGCGAGCCATCCAGCGCCGCGTTCAGCAGCGCGCGGGTGGCCTTGATCGGCATGCGGTTGCCCTCGCCATACGGGCCGCCCGTCCAGCCGGTGGAGACCAGCCAGCAATCGACATCATACTTCGCGATGAGGCGGCGGAGCAGATTTCCGTACTCGGACGGATGGCGCGGCATGAAGGGGCCGCCGAAGCAGGTGGAGAAAGTGGCCGAAGGCTCCGTCACGCCCTTCTCGGTGCCGG
>CALGEF010000337.1 GCA_937881755.1 uncultured Acidobacteriota bacterium | reverse complement strand
ATCGGCGTCGTGTTCTGGCCTGTGGTTACGCGCGAGAAGTCTTTCTCGTCTTCGGTGTAACGAAGGCCGGCCGTCAGGCGCAGGGCGTCTGTCAGCGAATACGTAGCCTGGCCATAAATGGCGTAGCTGTCGACATCGACGTTTGCGAGGGAGTTGAAGTCAGACCCTACAGGGGCGACCGTAGTCGTCGGACGGTTGGTCAAGGCATCGGTCGTGAACAAGCGATCAAAGATGAAGAGACCGGACTTCTTCTCCTGCAGGAAGTAAGCACCGGTCGTCCATTCGAGCGGGCCGTCGGTGGTGGACGCGAGCTGGAACTCCTGCGACCAGGATTCCACTTCATCCTGCTGGCCCGCAAACCCGCTCGAAAAGCGTGAGAGATCCGTGTCGGCCGTGCGCAGCGTCGAGAAGTCGGCATAGCCGACCAGCGCCTTGAAGTTGGCCCAGCCAAGATCGTAGTTCAGCTCTGCATCAACACTGTCCTGAACGGTATCAAGGACGGGCACATAGTCATAGTCGATCGTGTACGGATCGGCTGGAACAGGGCTGTTGCCGCCGCCGACGCGCGGATTGACCCGCTGGATCGGTGAAGTGAGGACCGCCGCAAGATTGGTACGGTTCAGGGCCCGGCCCATCAGTTTGGCGCCAAACTCGGAGTTGCCAAGCCCGCCCTGCTGCCAGCGGCTGGCACGGAGCGTGAGATCGAGGGCGTCAGTCGGCTCCCAGCGCAGCGCAGCGCGGACATACTGCTCGTCCTTGTCGCGCAGTCCTGCTTCAGGATTGAAGCTGTTCTCGATGATTGGCTCATGCGTGTCCGAAGAGATAGCGACGCGCAGGAACAGATCATCCGAAAGCGGAACGTTGCCGAAGCCCTCGACCCGGACGCGGTCATAGTTGCCGTAGAGAACGGACGCGCCATATTCGGGATCGGCCGACGGGGCGTTGGAGATCACGTTGACCGCGCCGCCGAAGGCGTTGCGTCCGTAGAGTGTGCCCTGGGGCCCGCGAAGAACCTCGACACGGTCGACGTCAACCATCGAAGCGAGCGCCTGCGATGTCAGCGAACGATAGACGCCGTCGACATAGAACGAGACGATCGGATCCTGCTGAACGGAAACGTTCTCGGTTCGCGCGCCGCGTATTGCGGGGCGCGCGTCGGTGCCTGACTGCCCAAACTGCAGACCCGGCGCAAGCTTGTCGAGTGTGGAGAGGTCGACGATGCCTGCTGCGCCGAGCGCTTCGCCCGATACGGCGGTGACAGACAGCGGGACGTCCTGGATACTCTCGGCCCGCTTTTCCGAAGTGACAGTGATCACGCCAAGCTTGCGCTCGGTTTCGCCCTGCGCCTCTTCCTGGGCCAATGCCGGCGCGCCCAAAGCAAGCGCCGCGACGCCGCTCGACAAAGCCCATTTCAGATTATGCGACATCGACATTGCACTCTGCTCCATAGCTGACAGGCGGCCATGCCAGCGCGCCTTTGCAGCATCGACACACAAAATGACTTCGAATGCAATTCCAATTTTTAAGAATTTAGACTTCGAATTCAAACGAACCGGGTGTGTGGCAATTTTGTAACGGCTTTGACGGCCGGCCTCATGTTGCCTCGCTCCCGGCTGCGATAGCCGGCTCAGAAAAGGAGACACGGCGCACTACCGAGTTCATGATTATCAGGCCTTCACCCGTTTTTTTTACCTCTGGCGAATTCGTCAACCGGGAGGATGGGCATGCAAACGGTCAGGAGGCTCAATGCGGCAGTTTCAACGCAAGATCTTGCCCGGCGACAGATGGCTCGCCGCGCCGACAATCGCGTCGGCATCGATCTGGAAG
>CALGEF010000336.1 GCA_937881755.1 uncultured Acidobacteriota bacterium | reverse complement strand
CCATATGCATAGCGGGGGGCCCGCAGGGAAGGGCGCCCCGGCGATGACATTCATGCACGCAGTGCATGAATGCCGGGCGGACCGGCGGCGCGGCACCTCGCCCCTTGCCGCGACTCGCGCACCGGCTCACAACACCCCGATGCCTCCCGCCCCAGCCCTCAAGGACGCCCGCGCGCTGCTGAAGCGCGTCTATGGCTATGACGCGTTCCGCGGCCTGCAGGAGAACGTGATCGCCGATGTCCTCGCCGGGCGCGACGGCCTCGCCGTGTTGCCGACCGGCGGCGGCAAGTCGCTCTGCTACCAGATCCCCGCGCTGCTGCGCCAAGGCTGCGGGATCGTCGTCTCGCCGCTGATCGCGCTGATGGCCGATCAGGTCGACGCGCTGAAACAGGTCGGTGTGCGCGCCGAACGCCTCGACAGCTCGATGGACTTCAATACCCGTAATGGCGCGCTCAGTGCGGCCGGGCGCGGCGAGATGGACCTGCTTTATGTCTCGCCAGAAGGCCTCGGCACCAGCCTCGCCGAACGTCTCGCGGACATGAATATTTCGCTGATCGCCGTGGACGAGGCGCACTGCGTCAGCCAGTGGGGCCATGACTTCCGCCCCGACTACCGCGCCCTCGGCCGCCTGAAGGGCCTGTTCCCCGGCGTGCCGCGCCTCGCCGTCACCGCCACCGCCGACGCGCGCACCCGCGCCGACATCCTCGCGCAGCTCAATCTCACTGACCCTTCCGTACACGTTGCCAGCTTTGACCGTCCGAACCTGACCCTCTCAGCGGAGCCCAAGGTCGGCAACCGCACGCAGCGGGTCGTGCAGCTCGTGAAGGCCCGCGCCGGATCAAGCGGCATCGTCTACGCGGCCACCCGCAGCGCCGTCGAAGATGTCGCCGACGCGCTGGCGAAAGCCGGCGTACCCTCGCTCGCCTATCATGCGGGGCTTGATGCCGGCATCCGCGCCGCGCGCCAGCGCCAGTTCCTGCTGGAAGAGGGCCGTGTGATGTGCGCCACCGTCGCCTTCGGCATGGGCGTCGACAAGCCGGATGTGCGCTTCGTCATCCATGCCGATCCGCCCAAGACGCTGGAAGCCTACTGGCAGGAAGTCGGCCGGGCAGGGCGCGACGGCGAACCTGCCGAAGGCGTCGCCCTCTACGGCCCGGCGGACATGAACCGCTCGCTGCAATGGACCTATTCCAGCGATGCGCCGGACGAGGTGAAGCGCGTGCAGCTGACCAAGACGCGCCAGCTGTTCGCATTTTTCAACAGCGATGAATGCCGCCGGGGCGCTGTGCGCCGCTATTTCGGCGAGGAAAAGGTTGATCCCTGCGGCGTGTGTGATGCCTGCCGGGGCGAGCTGGGTGCCAGCCATGACGCAACCCGCTGGGCGCAGATGGCGGTCTCCGCTGTGCTGAGGTGCGGCCAGCGCATCGGGCGCGGACGCCTCGTGCAGCACCTGCTCGGCGAGGCGAAGGATGATTTCGATACGGAACTGTCAAAACTCTCGACCTTCGGCATCGGCAAGGACCTGCCCAGGCAGGGCTGGAACCGGGTATTCGATGCCCTGATGTTCGAAGGCCTGATCGCCGAGGGTGGCGAAGCCCTGCGGCCGGTGGTGATCGTCCCGGATGCTGAGGAAGCCAAATCCCTGTTCCGGGGCGAGCGCACCGTCAGCCTGCGCGAGGACCTTGAAGCCCCGCGCCGCCGCAGCCGCAATAAGGGCGCCGCCCGCGCGGCGGTCATGGCGGACCTCTCAGCGCGCGACCAGGCGGTGTTCGACGCCCTGCGCCAGTGGCGCACCGATCTCGCCAAGTCGCGCGGCGTGCCGCCCTATGTGATTTTCCACGACCGGACCCTGGCCGAAATCGCCCGGGAGAAACCCTCGAGCCCCGAGGCCCTGCGCGAGATCAGCGGTGTCGGGGAGAAGAAGGCACAGGCCTATGCCTGTGATGTTGCCCGGATCGTCGCCGAGGCGGCCTGAAGGCCGCTGGGGAATAGTGAAGCTGGCGCCTTGACCCGGTGCCTGCGGCACCGCACCTATACGGCCTACAGACAGATTCCCCTCTCCGGAGCCCGCATGACCCATTTCCGCCTCGACGATGAAGATGACAAAGACAAGGGCCCTTTGACCGAGCCGAATGCTTTCCTGGAAGCGGCCCTGTTCAAGGCCCGCACCGTCCTCTTGACCGGCGGGATAGACTTCAAACAGGCCCAGCGCGTCTCCGAACGCCTGCTCGCCCTGTCTGCCGAAAGCATGGACCCGATCCTGCTGGTCCTGTCCTCGCCCGGCGGCCACGTCGAGAGCGGCGACATGATCCATGACATCATCAAGTTCGTGCAGGCCCCCGTGAAAATCCTCGGGACCGGCTGGGTCGCCTCGGCCGGCGCGCTGATCTATTCGGCGGCGAAGAAGGAAAACCGCTACGCCCTGCCGAACACCCGCTTCCTGCTGCACGAGCCCCGCGGCGGCGTCGGCGGCCAGGCTACAGATGTCGAGATCCAGGCCCGCGAGATCATCAAGATGCGCCAGCGTCTGAACCAGATCTTCGCGGACGCCACCGGCAAGACGCTGGAGCAGATCAAGAAGGACACCGACCGGGACTTCTGGATGAACGCCGAAGAAGCCGTCGAGTACGGCCTCGTCGGCAAGATCGTTCGCCACCGCAGCGAGATCGTCTAGCGGCTCATCGGAGGCCTGTTTGCCTCCCGGTAAGGTTTATGGGTGATGCTTCACCCTTAACCATAACCGGGTGTTCCAGCCTCCATGCCTGCCTGCCTGAAGGATCTTGCGCTGCCTGTGACCCCGGTCACACCGGCCACCACGGCTGCCGCCGCATTTTCACTGTTCCTCTCGGACGCGGCCCTGTTCGCTGTGCCAGTGCGTCTGTCGGAGGGCGGCGCGGCCAGTTACGGGCTCGTGACCCGGCTGCGGCTCACCGAGGCCCTCGCCGGCCCCAACGGGCGAGATGTCTTCGCCGCCCGTTCCGTCACCCACCTCGTCGGCCCGCAACCGGTGATCGCCTCGGGCGAGGCGCCCGCCGCGCTGGTCGCCAAGACCGCGGCGGAGCAATCCAGCAGCGCGCTGACCGACGGCATCATCGTGATGGACAAGGACAACTATCTCGGCATCGTCTCGCCCACCGCGCTGCTTAAGGCGATCGCGGAAGAGAACGCCGCCCGCGCCCGCTCGCAGCAGACAGCGCAGAAAAAACTTGACGACCTGAAGCGCCAGCTTACCCGGCTATCGGAATCGCGAGCCCGCACGCTCGCCTTCATCGGCCACGAGATCCGCACACCGCTGACCGGCATCATGGGCGTCGCCGACCTCTTGGAAATCCAGCTGCCTCCCGGCGAGCCGAAGCGCCTGGCACGGACGATCTCGCAGAGCGGCCAGCATCTTGAACGCCTCCTGTCGGACCTGCTCGACCTTTCCCGCATCGATGCCGGCAAGCTCGCGATCACCAACCAGCCGATCGAGCTGCGCCATTTCGCGGTCGAGACGCGCGATCTCTGGCTGCCGCAATTCGACGAGAAACGCGTCAACCTGCGTATCGGTGTCGCCACCGGCGCCGAAGCCCGCATCGAAAGCGATGCCGGCCGGCTGCGCCAGATCCTGTTTAACCTCGTCAGCAATGCGATGAAATTCACTGACCGGGGCCAGGTGACGGTGACGCTCGCCACCGCCCCTTCGCCGGAAGGGCTGATGCTGACGATGCGCGTCGCCGATACCGGGCGCGGCATCACCGACGCCGACAAGGCACGCTTGTTCGAGGCGTTCGAGCAATCCGAAAGCGCCGACGCATTTTCCGGCAGCGGCCTCGGCCTCGCCATTGCCCGCAGCCTTGCGCGCCGCCTCGGCGGCCAAATCATCCTCTCCGACAATCCGGGCGGCGGCAGCGTGTTCACCGTCGCGCTGCCGGTCATCAAGGCGGGGCCGCGCCTGGCGGTCGAGAACAAGCCGGAAAGCAGTGGCGGGCGCTTCGATCTCGGCGAAGTCCTGCTGGCCGAAGACCATGAGGCGAGCGCCTTCGTGATCCGCGAAGCGCTGATCGCCGCCGGCTGGCGCGTCGAGACGGTGGCCGATGCCGCCGCTGCGATCACGCGCATCGGCCAGCGCCGCTACCAGGTGATCCTGACAGATGTGCACATGCCGCATGGCG
>CALGEF010000335.1 GCA_937881755.1 uncultured Acidobacteriota bacterium | reverse complement strand
CAAACCGCCGATCACGAGCCCGGCGGCCAGCGGCGCAATCCCGTAAGGCAGCGTCAGGCCCGCCCGCTCGATCACCTGCGCGATCAGCGGCGCCAGAAATCCGATGCCGAAAATCAACGGCATGTAGTGCAGAACAAGTCCGACGAGCTTGAGCATTCGTGGGCCCTCCAAGAAAAAAGATGACGCATGCGTCATTTTTTGGCAAGAGCTAATCTGAACTCATTTCAACAGGGGATATCCACCATGAAAATCGGTCTGCAGGTCGTGCTCGGCCTCTTCTCTGTCATCCCGCTCGCCTTCGCCGCGCTGGGGCTCATCTCCGGCATGGCCGGGGCAGATCCGGCCACACCGGT
Source organism: uncultured Acidobacteriota bacterium (assembly GCA_937881755.1). Classification (GTDB taxonomy): domain Bacteria; phylum Pseudomonadota; class Alphaproteobacteria; order Caulobacterales; family Hyphomonadaceae; genus Hyphomonas. The sequence continues at coordinate 12,211 of CALGEF010000335.1, read as the reverse complement.
CTCCGCCGCCGTTGACAACCAGTACCGCTACATGTCCGGCGTGTATGTCCTCGTTACCCTGCTGCTCTGGTACGCCATCCCGAAAATCGAGACGCATTTCCGCCTGATCAGCCTCATCTGCGCCGCGCTCGTCATCGGCGGCCTCGGGCGGCTCGTCTCCCACCTCACGGTCGGCTCCGGCACGCCCCAGCAATGGGCCGGCATGTTCATCGAACTCGGCTCGCCCCTCCTGCTCGTCTGGCTCTGGTTCGTGGTGCGCAGCGCGCGCGCCTAGCGCCGCGCGCAGGCCTCCCAGCCTTCATCATCCGCCAGCAGATAGTCGGCCACGCGGTAGGGCTCATCCGTTGCAATCAGCACCACGCCGTCATCCACCAGCCGCTGGTACTCGCTGCCGTCGCCATCTGCCCAGTACTGGTCGTCCAGCCGCTCGCCCTGGCGGCCCAGCGTGCCGAACGCCGGCTCGACACCTTCCCGCAGCAGCCGCTCGAATGCCGGCGGGTCCGGCTCGCGCGTGCCCGTCCAGCCGATCACCCGCGTGACGTCCACGCCCAGCGCTTCCAGCCTGGCCAGGTCGCGGTCGCCGCGCGCCGAAGCGGTCATCATCAACGCCGGATCCAGCTTCGCAATCGCGCCCGCTTCCTCGTCGGAATAAGAGATCATGATCACATTGAGCTCCGCCTCTGCAGCATGCACCGCCTCGACGATATTGCGAAACCCGGTCGTCTGCTTGCGGTCGAGCTCCAGCACCGCGCCACGCTGCTTCGCCCAGAGCAGCACATCGGTCAGTTTCGGCGGATGCAGCCCGGTCACCTCGCCCTCGGAATCCTTCAGCCTCAGCCGCGCAATATCCGCCCAGTCGGTATCGGCGACATAGCCGTCGCCATCTGCCGTGCGTCCGAACCGGTCATCATGGTGCAGGAACAGGACGCCGTCCCGGCTGGAGGCGACGTCCACCTCGAACACGCGGATGCCCAGGCTCAGGCCATGTTCCATCGTCTCGAGGGCGTTTTCCGGAAAGCCGGGCGCAAAGCCGCCCCGGTGCGCCGCCACCACAACGCCGCCCGTCTCCCGCAGGCAATCGAACAGCTCGGGCAGGGGCGCGATCCGGGTCACGGTCTCAAACCCCGGGGCGGGCTCGGCCACCGCCGCTTCGGTCACCGGCGCTCCTGCCGCCGGGGCCGCCGCCTCCGGCTCGCTGCACGCCGCCAGCATCGCCACGGCCGCTACTGCTACCCGAAGTCGCGTCATGCCTCTTGTCCTTTCCTTGCGTCAGCGCATTTGCCCGCATAGACAGGGCATCGAAAAATCACAAGCGCCGCCGGACCTCCGAGCCGCGCTGAACCGGAGGAAGATCAGATGAAGGGCATTATGCAGGACTGGCCGCTGACCGTGGACAAGATCCTCGAGCACGCGCGCCTGCAGCACGGCGACCGCGAGATCATCACGCGCCGCGTCGAAGGTAACATCACACGCACCACCTACGCGCAGCTCTACACCATGGCCAAGCAGGTCTCTTCGGCCCTCAGGGACACCGGCATCGGCCTCGGCGACCGGGTCGCGACCCTCGGCTGGAACTCCGAACGCCACATGGCCACCTGGTACGGCGCCATGGGCATCGGGGCGGTCCTGCACACGATCAACCCGCGCCTCCACCCCGAGCAGATCGCCTGGATCGCCAACCACGCCGAAGATAAGGTCCTCGTCTTCGACAAGACCTTCCTGCCGATCGTCGAGGCCATCAAGGGCCAGCTCGAGACGGTCAAAACCTTCGTCATCTATGCCGGCGCCGACACGATGCCGGAGAACAAGCTCGGCGCGATTCCCTTCGACATCTGGATCGACGGGCGCAGCACCAATGCCCGCTGGGGCGACTTCCCGGAAGATACCGCCTGCGGGCTCTGCTACACCTCCGGCACCACCGGCAACCCGAAGGGCGTGCTCTATTCCCACCGCTCCAACGTGCTCCACACGCTTGTCACCATGGGCAAGGATGCGATGGGCATGGGCGCGGCCGACTCGGTGCTCCCCGTCGTGCCGATGTTCCACGCCAATGCCTGGGGCCTCGCGATGTCGTGCCCGGCGACCGGCGCCAACATGGTGATGCCCGGCGCGCAGATGGACGGCGCCTCGATCTACGAACTTCTCACCAATGAGAAAGTCTCGATCACCGCCGCCGTGCCGACCGTCTGGCTGATGCTGCTGACGCACCTGCAGGCCAACAACCTGAAACTGCCCTATCTCAAGAAAGTCCTGATCGGCGGCTCCGCCATCCCGGAACGCATCCTGCGCGCCTTCGAGCAGGACTACGAAGTGGACGTCATCCACGCCTGGGGCATGACCGAAACCTCGCCGCTTGGCACGCTCGGCGCGCTGCCGCCCAGCATGCAGGACGCCGATGTCGACACGCGCATGAAGCAGAAGATGAAGCAGGGCCGCCCGCCCTTCGGTGTCGAGATCGCAATCGTAGATGATGACGGCCGCCCGCTGGCGCGCGATGGTAAGACCTCCGGCCGCCTCCTGGTGCGCGGCGCGGCGGTAGCCGGCGGCTACTTCAAGGGCGCCGGCGGCCACGTGCTCGACGCCGAAGGCTATTTCGACACCGGCGATGTCGCCACGATCGACGAGATCGGTACCATGGTCATCACCGACCGCGCCAAGGACGTGATCAAGTCCGGCGGAGAGTGGATCTCCTCCATCGACATCGAGAACATCGCGGTCGGCCATCCGAAGGTCGCCAACGCGGCCGCTATCGGCATCTACCATCCGAAATGGGATGAACGCCCCCTGCTGATCGTGCAGGCCAAGCCCGGTGAAAACCCGACCAAGGAAGAAATCCTCGCCAGCCTCGAAGGCAAGATCGCCAAATGGTGGACGCCGGACGATGTCCAGTTCGTCGAGGCAATCCCCCTCGGCGCCACCGGCAAGATCAACAAGCTGGCCCTGCGCGAGACCTTCAAGGACTACAAGCTCCCGACTGCGTGAGACCGTCCTTGCACGGAGATATCCTGTTCCTGCTGAAACCGGGCTTCGCCGATCCCGCGCTGCCGGGACAGGATTTCTACTGCTGGCACTGCGCCCTGATCGAAGGTGTGCTGGCTTCGTTCCCGCACCTCGGGGAGGCCCTGGATGTGCGCCGCATTGCCTTTTCCCGGCCGCGCGGCGACGTCCTCGCCCTGATCGGAGAGGCCAACCAGTCGCTTCCGGTGCTGATCCTGGCTGAGACGACCCCCGCCGGACTGGCTGCTGCAACCCATGAGGGCAGGGGGGTCGTCAGTGACCCGATGGGTATCCTCAATGTGCTGCATCGCCGCCACGGCTTTCCCCTGCCGCACCCCTGAGACAGCCCATTGCCGGTTGCGCAGAAAGGGCTAGTTTGCGCCCGCAACCGGGAGGCATCAGAATGACCGCAGAAACAGAGACCAGCACAGCGCCTGCACAATCGGCAGGCTGGCGCGGCAAGTTCGCGGGCTTCGCCCTGACGCTTTCGATCTTCGCCGTCCTCTGGTTCGTGGCCGCCGCCGTCGGCACCAAGCTCGGCCTCTGGGAATGGCAGTTCGGCCTCGGCGTCATGACCATCACCTGGGGCCCGCTGCTGCTGATGGTGGCCGCCGGCCTGTCGGTCCTTGCGGTCATCGTCTCGCTCATCAAGTCGCCGCGCAAACAGGCCTTCATGCTCGCCTTCGCCGCGCTGCTGATCTCCGGCCTCGCCTTCGGCCGGGTCGCCGCCTTCGGCGCGGGCGCTGCCCGCCTGCCGCCGCTGCACGACATCCAGACCGACTGGTCCAGCCCCATCCTGCCGAGCGACGCCCTGTTCACAGAGCGTGAAGCGACCGGAGCGCTGAACCCGGTCGAGGAAGCGCCCGTGATCGACCCCGCCGCCGATGGCCGCTGGCCCGGCATGGGCGGCCGCCTTGTCTCGGAAGTTCAGGAAGAGGCCGAGTTCGACACCGCGACCCATAAGTCGCCTAAAGAAACACCCTATCCGATGATCGCGCCTCTGGTCACCGCCGCCGCGCCGGACGCAGCCTACACCGCCGCCCTCGCCTCCGTCGAATCGCGCGGCTGGACCGTGGTGGTGGCCGAGCCGGAAAGCGGCCTGATCGACGCGACCGAGGAAAGTTTCTGGTTCGGCTTCAAGGACGACATCATGATCCGCGTCCGGAGCGAAGGCGAAGGCTCCCGGATCGACATCCGCTCGACCAGCCGAGTCGGCCTCTCCGATCTCGGCGCCAATGCCAAACGCGTCCGCGACCTGCTCGACGAAATCGAAACCCGCCTCGGCAAGGGCGCCTGACACCCTGCGCCGAAGCGAAAAAACCGCGCCAGTGCGCGATAACAGATGACAATGAATGAGAAAGTTCCGGTATCCCTGATGCACCGCGTGCATCAGGGAGAAGCGGCTTGAAGCCGGTCGGTCGACGGCAGGGCAGGCCCGTGTACCTATAAAAATCACGCCGCCAGAAGATAAATCCCGTCCCGATCAAGCCGTTGAAAGACGCGCCTCCAATCCGTCCGCTACACCTGCGCCCACGGAGTTATACTTCGGGCATGGTTCCAGTTTTTCTCCAACTTCAAAACTGTCACCTCCCATCGCAAAGCGATGCGAGGTGAGGGCTGTCGCCAATAAATGCACCCGTCCCTGCATCCATCCGGGCTCCCCGCTGCATCTTACCAGCAAAGGCCGGGACGTTCCGGTCGCCGCCAACCCGAAAGGCCCCCGCCATGACCACGCAGACCCTCGCCCGCCCCATCGCCCAGCCCGCCTCGTCGCCGGTACTGGACCACATCTTCGCTGCCGCAACCATCCCGGCCCCCGCCAACGATTCCGCGGGCCCCAGACCCTCGCTGCTCGTGCGCCGCCGCGAGCGCGCCCGCCGCCGCGACGCGCGCTGACCCCCGCTTCGCTCGCTCGCGAACACATCAGGGGGCAGCACAGGGAGCTGCCCCTCTTTTTGTCACCTGACCCCGGCGTCCCGCCAGGCCTCTTTCGGCCAGCGCCGGTGCTGCCAGAACCACTGGCCCGGATGGGCGCGCACCTGCGCCTCGAGAAAGGCGGTGATCTGCTCGACGGCGCGCCGGATGTCCGCCTCCGGATGACCGGTATCCTCCGGCAAGAAAGGCGTATGGAATTCGACCCGGAACCGCGCCGGCCCCGTCCGCACGGTCGAGACCGGCACGATCGGCACCTTGTATTTCAGCGCCATCCGCGTCGGCCCGGGCGCCGTCATCGCCGCATGGCCAAAGAAGGCAACCGGGATGCCCTCGTTGAATTTCTGGTCATTCATCAGCGCCACTGGTGCGCCGCGCGACAAGGCGCGCATCAGCTCGCGCGTGCCGATGCCCTTCGGTGCATTGACCTGCGTACCATAAGCCGCCCGCAGGTCAGCGATCCGCTTGTCGATATGCGGATTATTCAGCGCCCGGTAGGTCATCACGGCGCTCGGAATGCGCTTGGTGATCGCCGCCGGCATGATTTCCCAGTTGGCGAAATGGCCCGAAATGAAGACCGCACCCTTGCCGCTCTTGCCAATTGCATCCAGCACATCCACGCCAACGACCTCGACCCGTCCGCTCGTATACGGATCAATCGCCGGAAGATGCGGCATCTCGCCGGCTGTCCGGCCTGCACTTTCCCAGGCGGCGAGGGCCGTCTCTTCGATCCGCGCGGCGTCCCAGGCGGGAAAGGCGAGGCGGAGGTTACGCCGCATCGTCTTGTGCTGCGACAGCGCCGGGCCGATCTTTTTCATCAGCCAGCCGCCAAAGTCGGAGGCCTTGTCCGGTCCCAGTGCCTTCATCGGGCCCCAGTAGATCAGGTCCCAGGCTATCGTCTCCAGCCGCCATTGAGCCCGCTGCCAGAACGTGGCGCGGTTATCGATGTCCTTAGGGCGGACATAGTCGGAAGGTGTCGGCTCGCTCATGGCACAACCCGTTTGAAGAGCGGCGCGAGCAGCGCGTCAAGCGCCTCCGCAGACTCGAAGACCGCCCGGACCGGGAACACGAGGACTTCCGGCTGGATGTCCGGGGGCAGGCGGACATGATCTTTCGAAGTTGTAATCAGGCGAGCTGCGTCGCGCCGGGCGAGGCTGCGAAGGAAACTCAGGTCTGCCGCCGTGTAGGGGTGATGATCCGCATACGGTACAGCGTCCCGGATATCGCCGCCGGCAGCTTTCAGGCTGTCCAGGAATTTCTCCGGGCGCCCGATGCCCGCGAAGGCCACCAGCGCGCCGGCAGGCGCAGGCCCGGTCGCCTCGAGCCGGGCACGCAGAACCGGCTTGCCGCTCTGCAAAGCGGCGCCCGGTACAGGGCCTTCGCCCATCAGGATCAAGGCGTCTGCCCGTGCCAGGCCGGACGACACGGGCTCACGCAGGGGGCCTTTGGGCAGGACATGGCCATTGCCGAACGGCGCGCCCGCATCGATGACAACGAAGGTGAAATCCTTCGCCAGCGACGGATTCTGGTGGCCATCATCCATGAGCACCGCGCCCACCCCCGCCGCCTGCATCGCGCAGGCGCCTCGGGCACGGTCGCGGCCGATCCAGGCTTCGCCAGTGGCCGCAAGCATCAAGGGTTCGTCGCCCACATCACGGAAAGTATGGCGGGCGGGATCGACCTTCAACGGCCCTGGTTCGCGCCCACCATGACCGCGCGAGAGCGTTGCGGCGCGGATACCATGCGCAGTGATCCGTGCACGGATCGCTTCGGCCACCGGGGTCTTGCCTGTCCCGCCTGTCGTCACATTACCGATGCAGATGACCGGCACGGACACGCGCTCCGGCACGGCGCGGGCGAGTTTGCGCTTGAGGCCCCAGAGGTAGAGCCAGCTCACCGGTGTCAGCAGGGCGCGCAGCATCGGGGCAGACTCGCGCGCCGAGGAATCGAGACCCGCCGACCAGAAATACGGCGCCTTCACCGGCCCGGCCCGGAGGTGTCGAGCAGCGGTGTCGGGATCAGCGGCAGCAGCGCGTCCAGCGTCGCGTTCATCGGCGCATCGGCATCCGCTTCCAGCGCCGCGACGCCAGCTTCCGAAACGGTGGGCGGATCGGCCAGGCCTGCTGCGAGATTTCCGGAATCGATTACGGTGCGGACGAGGCCGCGGGCTTCAAGGTCCGCCATCATGCTGGCAAAGTTGAACACCGATGGCCCGGTCAGCACGGGTTTGCGAAGGCGAACGGGCTCCAGCGGATTGTGCCCGCCGACATCCGGCGCATGGCCGCCGCCGAGGTAGACGACATCAGCGAGGCGCAGCCACAGGCCCATTTCGCCCATCGTGTCGGCCAGCAGCACGCGGTCGCGCGGCGAAGGCACGTCGCCTTTCGAGCGGCGCGCGAAGGGCAGGCGGCGGGACTTCAGGAGATCGGCTATCTCGTCGCCGCGTTCCGGATGGCGGGGCACGATGATGAGGGCAGACTCGGTGAACCGGTCGGTTGCATCCAGGAAGAGTTCCTCCTCATCCGGATGGGTCGACGCGGCGACGAAGCAGCGCCGCCCGTTGACGAAAGTCGCGGCTATGCGCGCAAGGTCAACCGGATTGGCGTCCGGCGGCTGCTGCGCTGATTTCAGATTTCCAGTCACGCGCACGGCCCGGCCCAGGAGCCGCTCCAGCCGCGCGCCGGTTTCCGGATCGGCGGCGAGGATCACGTCGAACCGGCCGATCAGTGTTCGGAAGAGACCCTTGACGCGGGCCCAACCTTCGGCAGAGCGATCAGTCATGCGCGCATTCACCAGCGCGCGGCGGGCGCCGGCCTTTTCCGCTTCGAGGATCAGGTTGGGCCAGATCTCGCCTTCGGCGAAGATGCAGAGGTCCGGTCGCCAGTGCTGAATGAAGCGGCGGGCGGCCATCGGTGTGTCGACCGGTGCCATGGCATGCACGGCGCTTTCCGGAATTTCCTTGCCCATCAGGCGCGCGGAAGTCAGCGTCTGGCTGGTGAACAGCAGCATTACTCCGGGCCGCGCGATGATCAGCCTGAGGCCTAGTTCCAGCAGCACACGGCTTTCGCCAACGCTGGCGCCGTGCAGCCAGACCAGCGGGCCGGGCCGGCGCGGCGGCAGGCGCTGGGCAAAGCGTTCATTCAGGCGGAGGATATCTTCCTTGCCTTTGCTGGCGCGTGCGTTCAGCGCAAAGCCAAGCAGCGGCGCGGCAAGGCGCATGGCCAGTCTGTAGGCGAACAACGCAGGCGTCATTCAGAGGGCTGCTCCGGGGGGGTCTGGCGCGGCAGGATATCCGGCCAGTTCTTCGGCTCGGCGGGTAGCCGCATCCATGCCAGCTTGCAACGCCTGCTGAAGGTCTTCAAGGCGGGCGTCGCGCGGGCAGTCGATCGGCGGGCCGAACACGATGGCGCCGCGCCCGAACGGCGGCGGCAGGATGAACCGGTCCCAGGAATTGAGCCGCGGCGCCGGCTTCAGCGCCAGCCCGTAGGGCACAATGGCGGCGCCCGAACGCTGGCAGATTGAGATGGCGCCGGCACTTGCGATGCGGCGGGGGCCGCGTGGTCCGTCCACGGTCATGCAGACCATTCCGCCCTCTTTCAGGCGCCGGCTGGCGTCCGCAATGGCGCGCAGGCCGCCCTTGTCCTTGTTCGCCTTCTTCTTGTTGGCGCTCGATCCGAGGATCGAGTCGAGGTCGAGGTGGCGCACGGCGCTGACCATTGCCTGTCCATCGGGCGACAGAGAGCTCATCATCGCGACCCGTTTGTGGCGCTCCGGCCACTGGCGGATCGACCGCAGCCAGCCGCTGGGCATGATCAGGATCCCCTCATGCCAACAGGCAAGGATCAGCCCGGTCTCGGCGCCGGCGAGTTGTCGGCGCGGACCCTCATCGCCTTCGATCTTCCAGCGCGTGGTCCAGGCGATCAGGGACATCCAGCCCCAGATGATGTAGCCGACGATGGCGATGACAAAGGGGGAGCGGAACAGAGATTTCATCGGGTGGCTTATACGTCGCTTCGGCCGTTTCGCCACCGCATCCGGCAGTACGGGGCTTGCGCTTGCATGAGTTTTCCGGGGTTTGAATGGCGCGGGATGGTGGGCGATGCAGGGTTCGAACCTGCGACCCCTGCCGTGTGAAGGCAGTGCTCTACCACTGAGCTAATCGCCCGCCGGAAAGGGCGTGGCGTAGTCGGCCCGGCGGGGGAGGTCAAGACGGTATGTAAGGGGCAAATGCGCGAGGGATTCGGCCGCTGTTTGCCCTGGCGGGAAGCCTGGAGGACGCGCAGATGGGTAATAGCTCTGCCTGTGAGCCATGCGTTTTTGCATTCACGGATGCTTCTGTTCCGGAAATAAGGGAACCTGTATCGCAAACTTGTGACAGAGCGCCGCAAAAGCACGAACCGCTTTGGGTCCTGACTTCCGGAGAGTTTCTGCGGAAATTACCCATACGCCTGGTGAAAATGAACAGCCATTCATCCTGAATAAGTGTTCATGTCAAAAACTTACCGAACCTTCACCCGATTTTGCCCTTGAGAAAATCTGCAAACGTTGTCATCTATGCGACATACGAGACGGGCTAATCAAGGTTCGCAGTATGAACTTAAGAAGGACAGGCACGGCGGCGTAAGTCGCCAGAGTGATAACAAGCCTGGAGAGAGCAGAGTGAAAGACTGGTGTGACGAAGATGGCGCTCGGCGCCTTCGGGAAAAGATTAACGCGTACTGGGCAGAACGTGGCTATGAAGTCGACGTCGACCTCATAGATGCAGGTTTTGTTCCCGCAATGCGCAGTGCACGCACGGACGTGCGGTCCAACATGGTCAATGGCATGCCGCGCCGGCGCGCGCTTGGAGAAGGCGGGTCTTCCCGCCCGACCTACCGGCCACGGGGCGAAGCCACGGCCTGATCCTTCAGGCCTGACAAGGCAGGAACAAGCTGCGCATAGTGGCTGATGGTAACATCAGCGGCAATCGCTTCAGGAGTTTCCGCCTCATAACCGAAGGTTACGAATACGAACGGCAGTCCGGCATTCCGGGCTGCCCTTTCGTCTGTCCGGCTGTCGCCCACGAAAAGGGCGCGGGCCGGATCGCCGCTCGCGGCGGCAACCGTTTCAAGCACATGGTCGGCGTGGGGCTTGCGGTTCGTTGCCCGGTCGGCGCCGAAGACCACGTCGAACTGGTCGGTCAGGCCCAGCGCCTCGAGCAGCCGCACGCTCAGATCCTGGCGCTTGTTGGTGCACACAGCGAGCGTGGCGCCGGCCTCGCGCAGCGCGTCCAGCGCGTCCATGGCGCCGTCAAACGGCCGCGAGCCGACCGCGATATGGTCGACATAATAGGCTATGAACCGCTCGAGCGCGGCGTCCATTTCTGTTGCAGGCAGGGCAGCGCCCTGGGTCCGGATACCGGTTTCGATCATCGCGCGGGCGCCGTGCCCGATCATCTCGGCGACGTCCGCCAGCGGCACTGGGGCGAGGCCCATGCCGGTCAGCACATGGTTCAGCGCGCCGAGCAGGTCCGGGGCGGTATCGACCAGCGTGCCGTCCAGATCGAAGAGGATCGTCCAGCCGTTGAAGTCCGGAGTTTCGCCCGTGTCCATGCCGCGTTCGCCCTCGCCAAGCTGCCGGGTTTCGTCTAGGCGATGGGGCGACTTAAAGCGAGAGGGAGCCTGCCTTTGACCCAAGCGCCGAAACAGCGCGCCGCTGTCATCCTCGCGGCCGGAAAGGGCACGCGGATGAAGTCCGCCTTGCCGAAAGTGATGCACGAAGTAGGCGGCCGGCCGATGATGGACTGGTCGATTGCGCTGGCGCGGGAGGTGGGCTGCGCGCGGATCGTGGCGGTGGTTCACCCCTCGCAGGACCGGCTGATCGCGCACCTTAAGGTGCATTATCCGGATGTGGGAATCGCCTTCCAGGATCCGCCGCAGGGAACGGGGCATGCCGTGCGCTGCGCCGAAGAGGCGCTGGCGGGCTTCGAAGGCGAGCTGGCGGTGCTGTACGGCGACAGCCCGCTGGTGCCGGCGCCGGTGATCGAGGGCCTGTTCGGCAAGCTGGCCGGCGGCGCTGGCCTTGGCGTGCTGGGATTCGAGGCGGCAGACCCTGGCCTCTACGGCCGGCTGATCACCAGCGCCGCCGGCGACCTGGAAGCGATTGTCGAGGCACGCGAAGCGACGCCGGAGCAGCTCAGGGTGCGAATCTGCAACTCAGGGGTGATGGCTGGGCGCGCCAGGGACATGTTCCGGCTTTTGCAAAAAATTACAAACGCCAATGCAAAGGGCGAATTCTACCTCACCGACCTGGTCGGGCTGGCCCGGGCCGAAGGCAGCCGGTGCGCCCTGGTCACCGCATCCGAAGATGACCTCATCGGTTGCGATTCCAAGGCTGATCTGGCCGAGGCGGAGGGCATTTTTCAGTCAAGGCGCCGCATAGCGCTGATGGAGGCGGGTGTCACCCTCGTTGCACCCGAAACCGTTTTCTTTGCGCATGACACGGCCTTGGCCGCTGACGTGGTTGTCGAGCCACATGTCGTGTTCGCCCCCGGCGTGACCGTGGCGGCCGGCACGCGCATCCGGGCGTTCAGCCATCTTGAAGGCGCCGTCGTCGGCGAAGATTGCGAGATCGGCCCCTATGCGCGGTTGCGGCCGGGCACCGTGCTGGGGCGGGGCGTCAGGGTCGGCAATTTCGTGGAGACGAAGAACACCGCGATGGGCGACGGCGCGAAGGCGAACCATCTCGCCTATCTCGGCGACGGGTCGATCGGCGCCGGTGCCAACATCGGCGCGGGCACGATCTTCTGCAACTATGACGGCTTCCTGAAACACCAGACGAACATCGGCGCGGGCGCCTTTGTCGGCTCGAACTCGGCGCTGGTGGCGCCGGTCAGCATCGGCGACGGGGCCTATGTCGGCTCGGGCAGCGTGGTCACCAGGGATGTGCCGGGCGACGCGCTGGCCGTGGCGCGCGCGCCGCAGATGACGCGCGAAGGCTGGGCCAAGACCTTCCGTACAAAGAAGGCGGCCGAGAAGGCCGCCAAGGACAAGAAGGGTTGAGGGCGGTCAGATGGCCTACGAAACCGAGAAACAGAATGCGGCGGCCGCGGCGATGGAGTTTGTCGAGGACGGCATGACCATCGGCCTCGGTACGGGCTCGACCGCGAAGTATTTCGTGGAACTACTGGCCGACGAGATTGCCGACGGGCTGATCGTGCGCTGCATCGAGACGAGCGTGCAGACGCGCGACCTCGCACGCAGCCTCGGTGTGCCGCTGATCCCGTTCGAACAGGTCGACCGCA
>CALGEF010000334.1 GCA_937881755.1 uncultured Acidobacteriota bacterium | reverse complement strand
AGTTTGTTGGGTTTGCCCAGCATTGGCGCTGGGGTGTCGTCACGGGCCGGGCCGCGCATGGTTTCGATAAAACCGGAGATGGCGGTGAGCGGCGTGCGCAGCTCGTGGCTGGCATTGGCGAGAAAGTCCGCCCGGGCGCGAGCGGCGCGCTTGACGGGGGTGAGATCCTCCATCAGCACCAGCACGTTCCTGCCGGCGGGAATGCGGCTGACATGCGCGCGCCAGGTCTCGTCCGGGCCGGTTTCGAGCTCGGCGGAGACATGCGCGGCGTTCGTGCGCTCCAGCGCCTGGTCGATGGCGGCGAGGAGGACGGGGGAACGGATCACCGCGCTGGCCCGGGCAAAGGGAAGGTTCGTTAGCTGGAACAAGTCATCGGCAGCGCGGTTGAAGGCCATGATCTTCTGGCCCGGGCCGATCTCCAGCGCGGGCAGCGGGAGGGCACCGAACAGGCTGGGGCCGGGCTCGCCGGTCTCGGGTGCGGGCTTGTCGGCCCAGGTATCGGTAATGCCGGCGGGGACACGGGCGCCGGAGCCGACGAAATAGGCCAGCGCGACGGAGGCGATGACGCCGAGAGCGCTGAGCGCTTCGATCAGGCCGAGCGCGCCGGTGACGGCGAGCAGAAACAGGACAAGCGCCATTGTCCCGAGCAGCACGGTGAAGTCGCGCGTCCGCCGCGTCATCGACCGCCGGCTTGCATCCTCACTCAAAGTTTCACCTGCAGGATCCATCTTCTGGCGAGCCCTGCGGCAGGGGCTCCGTTCTGGCGCTAGCGCGCGCTCCGGCATCTGCCAAGCCCCGGCCGCCGTAAGAGCCTCAGCAAGCGCTCTAAAAACTCAAAACAAATTATTGAATTTCGATAATTCCATATTGACGCTCGACAAGTGCGGGCGTATCGGATCGTAATCTTCAAACGGACCTGACTTCATCGCATGAGAAAATCACTTTTACTGCTTGGTTCTGCGATGTTGTCGGCTTGCGCGGTCGTGCCGGACGGCGCCGAGCGCTATATCGACGAGCGCCATGCGCTGTTCCAGACGGTGCCGGATGCGCCGGCCGAATGGGCCGCGCGCGGCGTGGCCGGAGCGGCACCGATGGGCGACTGGCTGAGTCAGTTCAATGATCCGGTGATGACGCAACTGGTCGGCGAGGCGCTGGCCCGCAACCCGGCGCTGGAGGGCCGGGCGGCGCTGACGCGGGCGACCGAAGCGCTGACACGCGCGGCGCGCGGGCAAAGGCTGCCGAGCCTGTCGGCATCGGGCTCGGCAGGCGCCACCTCGACCGGCGCAGATGTGGCCGGCACGAACGAGCGGTTCAACGATCCGCTCTACGGCTTCGGCATCGATGCGAGCTGGGAAGCCGATCTCTGGGGCCGCGTGTCGAATGCCGTAGCGCAGGCGGATGCGGACTATGCCGCCAGCGCGGCGGACCTTGCGGCGACCGGGCTGTCGATCGCGGCGCAGACGGCTTTCGCCTGGATCGCGCTGAACGAGGCGCTGGCGCAGGAACGGATCGCCATTCTGTCCTTCGAGGCGCGCGACCGCGTGCTGACGATCACCGACCGGCGCGTGCGGTCCGGCGTGTCGGATCCGCTGGAGCTGCGCACGGCGCGCTCCGCGCTGGCCAGCGCCGAAGCCGGGATTGCGGCGCGGCGGCAAGCCTCGACCGAGGCCGCACGGCGGCTTGAAGTGCTGCTGGGACGCTATCCCGGCGCAGAGATTACCGCGACCGCGACGATCCCGGAGCTTGAGGAAATGGCAACAGAGGGCAACCCTGCCCTTCTGCTGTCACGCCGGCCGGATATTGCCGCGCTGGAAGCGCGCGTGGTGGCGGCAGGCCTGCGCGCCGAGGAAGCGCGTCTCGCGATGCTGCCGTCGCTTCGGCTGACCGGCTCGGCCTCTGCGAGTTCATCGGAGTTTGAAGATGCCATCGATCCGCAGCTCATCGCGGCGCGGCTCGTAGCCGGGCTGGTGCAGCCGCTGTTTACGGGCGGCCGCCTCAAGGCGCAGCAGGAAGCAGCGATCGCGCAGGCGCAGTCGTCGGTTGCCAACTATGTCGGCGGCGTGCTGACCGCCTGGCGCGAAGTGGAAGACGCGCTGACCGCCGATGTGCTGCTGGCGCAGCAGGAAACGGCGCAGACGACGGCGTTTGAAGAAGCGCGCTATGCCGAGGAACTCGCCGAGCGTCAGTATATCAGCGGCACAATAACCATCTTCAACCTGATCGACGCCCAGACCCGCCGGCTGACCGCTGAAAGCCAGCTGGTCTCAGCCCGGGCGAGCCGTGCTATAAACCGGGTTTCGTACCACCTGGCGCTCGGAGGCGGTGTGCCCGCCGCGCCCGCCCTACCCGCCCCCTCAGAAGTCCAGACCCCGCAGTAAGCGGCAGGAGCCATATCCCCATGGGACGCCTAATTGCCATCATCGCCCCCATCGTCATCATCCTCGTCCTTGGGATCGGCGGGTTCATCGCTATCCAGGCTATGAAGCCGGAAGCCGAGAAGAGCGACGAGCCCCGCGCCGGCCTCAATGTGTTTGCCGAGCCAGTGCAGGAAGTCGCGCTGACGCTGACCGTCGAGGCACAGGGCGAAGTGCGCCCGAAGACCGAGATCATTGTCGCCCCGCAGACCTCCGGCAGGATCGCCTATGTCTCGCCGGACTTTATCGACGGCGGCTTCATCCGCCGCGGCCAGGTGCTCGTGCGCGTCGACGCACAGGATTATGAGCTGGGCGTCGTGCGCGCGCGCTCGCTGGTCGCTTCGGCCGAGCAACGCCTTGCCCGCGAGGTGGCCGAGTCCGAACTGGCGCTGCAGGACCTCAGGGATCTCGGCATGACCGATGCCTCCCCGCTGGCACGGCGCGAGCCGCAGCTGGCCGAGGCGCAGGCCTCGCTGGACGCCGCCAAATCGCAGCTGAAGGACGCTGAACTCGCGCTCGCCCGCACGGCGGTGATTGCGCCTTTCGATGGCCGCGTGCGCGAGCGCAGCGTGGACATCGGCCAGGTGGTCGCGCCCGGCCAGTCGCTCGGGCGCATCTTCGGCAATGATGCCGTAGAAGTCTCGCTGCCGCTCAAGGATGCCGAACTGGGACGCCTCGGCTTGCCGATCGCCTTCGAGGACAACGAAAGAACACCGGGTCCGGAAGTGATTTTCACCGGAAACGTCGGCGGCGAACCGCGTACCTGGAGGGGCAAGGTCGTGCGCACCGGCGCGGCCGTCAACTCGCAGACGCGCCAGATCAACGTCATCGCCGAACTGAAGGACCCGTTCGGCAAGGGCGCGGACAATGGCGCGCCGATGGCGCCCGGATTGTTCGTGAACGCACAGATACAGGGCCGCAGGCTTGACCGCGTGATGGTGGCGCCGCGCTCAGCGCTGCGCGGAAATGACCAGCTTTACATCGGCGATCCGAAGACCGGAAAACTGTCGATCCGCACGGTGGATATCGAGCATTCGGACCGTGACGGCGCTTACTTCCATGAAGGCGCCGAGGCAGGCGAGCTGGCCATCACCAGCCCGATCCAAGCACCTTTCGACGGCATGAGCCTGACGGTCATGCAGCGTATGGAAGACGGCACGGTGAAGGTTCACAATCCACCGAAGCCCCCGGCAGACGCTGAAAAGGTCGCCAAAGCCGAGACCGGCAACGGCACTGAAGGAGCTACCCAATGAAAGGGATCGTCGCCTGGTTTGCGCGTAACTCGGTTGCCGCAAACCTCCTGATGTTCATCTTCTTTGCCGGCGGCGTGTTCGGCTACTCGTCAATGGAGCGGGAGATGTTCCCGGTCGTGAAGGTGTCCGGCGCGTCGGTGTCGGTAGCCTGGACCGGCGCAAGCCCGCGCGACATCGAAGACCAGATCGTGACCCGTATCGAGGAAGCGGTGGCCGACATCAACGGCCTCGACCGCGTTACGTCGACCTCCAGCGAAGGATTTGGCGTCGTCAATGTCCGCGGCCGCGATGACATCGACATGGACACCTTCCTCGACGAAGTGAAGCTGCGCGTCGACCAGATCAACAACCTGCCGCAGGCGGCGTTCGAGCCGCAGGTGCGCCGCTGGGAACAGCGCAACTGGTTCATGGGCCTGGCGGTTCATGGTGACCTGGATGCCAGGACGCTGCGCAAGATCGGCGACAAGGTGCGTGATGAAATCGCCGCCCTGCCCGGCGGCGAGCTGGCGGTCCTGCAGGGTACGCTCAGCGAACAGGTCAGCATTGAAGTCTCAGAGGAGGCGCTGCGCCGCTTCGGCCTGAGCCTGTCAGATATCGCCAATGCGGTGCGCCAGACTTCGCTCAATTCTTCAGGCGGGCGGATAGAGTCGCCGGTGGGCGACGTCTCGTTGACGGCCCGCAACCTCGCCGACACGGCCGAGCAGTTCGGCGAGATCATCATCCGCCAGTCAACCGATCAGGGAACCGTCCGTGTCGCCGATGTGGCGACGGTGGTTGACGGCTTTGTCAGTGACAAGCTGCAGGCGAGCTTCAATGGGCGCGCCACGACTTTCGTGATGATCCCGGAACCCGACAACATGGATATCACACGGTATGCCAAGGGCTTCCGCGACTATATCGAGCGGGCGAACGATCCGGCCAGCGCCGTCCTGCCGGAAGGCGTGAAGATCGACGTTCTTTGGGACGATTCCAGGACCTTCCAGGCGCGGATGGACCTGATCAGCACGTCGGCCATCTCGGGCGCGATTCTCGTGATGATCGTTCTGCTGCTCTTCCTCAGGCCAATCGTCGCCATCTGGGTCACGGTCGGCATCTTTACGGCGTTTGCCGGCAGTATCATGTTCTTCCCGATGATGGGCGTGTCATGGAACATCCTGTCGACCTTCGCCGTGCTGCTCGTAATCGGCGTGATCGTCGACGATGCGATCGTTGTCGGCGAGAACATCCACAAGGAAGTCGAAAGCGGACGGCGCGACGGCATTGATGCCGCCGTCATCGGCACACAGCTGGTCATGAAGCCGATCATTTTCGGCGTGTTGACAACCATCATAGCCTTTCTCCCCTGGGCTTTCGTGACCGGGCCGACACGGGTTTTCACCCAGCAGATCACTTTCGTCGTCGCGATCTCACTGACAATCTCGATCGTTGAATGCCTGCTGATCCTTCCGGCGCACCTTGCGCACATGAAGAAACAGAAGTTCGACGGCCCGACCGGCGGACTGATGAAGCTTCAGCGCCGCATTGCCGACAGCCTCCTGTGGTTTGCCAGCAACCTTTACCGCCCCGTTCTCGAATTCGCGATCAGGTTCAGGTACGCAACCCTGGCTTTCTTCTTCTCGATCCTTGCGATTGCGATTTCGCTGCAATCGAGCGGTACCGTGCCGTTCAAGTTCATGCCGGAAATAGAGGCTGATCTCATCCAGGTCTCCATCGAGATGCCGGATGGCACGCCGTTCGAGCGTGTCGTGCAGGTACGCGACCAGCTTCAGGCCGGGGTCACGGCCGCGACCCAGACGACGCGCGAGCAGTACCCCGGGATCGAAGGCGGGCTGATCCGCGACGCTTCCATTGTGGCCGGCGGAACGCAGATCCAGGCCTGGATCGGGCTGGCCCCCCCGGAGGAGCGCCCGGAAGGGATCAGCTCCAGGAACATCACGGATGAACTGCGCAAGGCAACCGGCGAAATCCAGGATGCCGAGGAGATCAGTTTCGAGTTCACGTTCAACCGGCCGGACTCGGGCATCTCCTTCGCCCTGAGCCACCCGGACCTCGACCGGCTGCGAGCGTCTGCCAACCTCCTGAAGGCGCATCTGACGACCTATGCGGAAGCCTATGACATCACCGATAACCTCTCTTCGGCAGCCGACGAGATCCAGATCACCATGAAGCCCGGGGCGGAGACGCTCGGCATAACTCTCGCGGACGTTTCGAACCAGCTGCGCCAGGCCTATTTCGGGGAACTGGCAGACAGGATGGCGCGTGACGGGGAAGATGTGGAAGTGCGCGTTCGCCTGCCTGTCGAGGCCCGCAACGATCTCGACAGCCTGGCCGCGATCCGTATAAGGACGCTTGACGGACGCGAAATCCCCGTGACGGAAGTCGCGACCTTCGAGTATGCACCGGGCATCAACCGGATCGTCCGCAGGAACCGAGTTCGGTCGGTTTCAGTCTCTGCCGAAGTTCTGGGTGAAGGCGGACGCGCCCGTATCATGGAGTCGATGGAGAAGGACTTCTGGCCACAGTTCAAACAGGAATTTCCGGATGTCGTCCGCGGCGAGGCGGGCGGGTTCGAACAGGAACAGGAATTCTTTGCCGAAATCCTGAAGCTGGTGCTCATAGCGGTAGGCGCGATGTATATCCTGCTGGCGATCGGCTTCAGGTCCTATACCCAGCCGATCCTGCTGATGATGGCCCTGCCCTTTGCTTACTGCGGCGCGGTTCTTGGGCTGGCGATTACCGGCACACCGATGGCGATGTTCGCGTTCTTCGGCATGGCCGCAGCAGCAGGCGTCGTGATCAACGACAATCTCGTGCTGATCGACTATGTGAACAAGCGCCGGGACGATGGCTCGGGCGCCGTTCAGGCGCTGGTCGATGCAGGCGTCTCGCGGTTCCGCCCGATCCTCCTGACCTCGCTTACGACCTTTGTCGGCCTGGCGCCGATGCTTTTTGAAAAATCCGTGCAGGCACAATTCCTCCAGCCAATGGTCGTCTCGCTTTCCTTTGCGGTCGCCTTTGCGATATTTGTGTCACTGCTGATGGTGCCGGCAATGTATGCGATCGGTTCGGAAGTGGGCCGCGTGTTTGCGTGGACCTGGGGCGGCAAACCCTACCGCAATATCGGCGAAAGCTATTCCGGCCATGCCACCATTGACGATGATGAACTGATCGGTACGAGCGCAGGTCAGGGCCCTGGCCGTCCTTCGCCTGCTGAGTAAACAGAGTAACACGCTACAGGTTTTTGCAATCGCGCCGACCGTCCAGGCGGAGCACCCAGGGAGTATAGACATGAAGAAACTTTTGCTTGGCGCAGCATCGCTTACGCTGATCACAGCCTGCGCTCACCACAAAGATGCGGCCCCGCCGGAAGCGCCCTCAGCGGCAAGGCTTACGCCGGCGAAACCTGTTGAGGAGCTGAAACTCTCGGCGCCGGACGTCTGGGGTGAGTGGGGCCTCAACACGGACACGAAGGATGCCTCTGTCAGGCCGGGCGACGATTTCAATGCTTATGTCAATGGTGCCTGGATTTCGTCGTTCGAGATTCCGGCAGACCAGTCCCGCTATGGTTCATTCGACCTGCTGCGCGAAAAATCCGAGCAGCGCGTTCGCTTCATCATCGACGACCTTGCGGCCGCCTCTCCGGAAATCGACACGCCGGAAGGCAAGATCGGCGCGATCTACAACGCCTATATGAATACCGATGCCATCAACGCTGCGGGCCTGGAGCCGGCGGCGCCTTACTTCGCCAGGATTGACGCAGTCTCGAACCTCGAGGATCTGGCGAAGCTTACCGCAAGTGTCGGCTATGCCTCGCCGATCGGCGGCTTCGTCTTCGTTGATGACAAGGACCCCGAAACCTACATCTTCCAGATGTCGCTCGGCGGCCTGGGCATGCCGGACCGGGACTATTACCTCAAGGATGACGAAAAGTCGCTCGAGCTGCGCGCCAGGTATCTGGATCTGCTCACCTTCATGCTGGGTCAGGCGGGCTATGCAGACGCGGCCACGAAAGCCGCTGACGTGATGGCTTTTGAAACCGAAATCGCGAAGCTCGACTGGGACCGGACGGTTTCACGCAATCCTGAAGTGACGTACAACAAGCTCAGCCGCGAAGAGTTCCTCGCCTTGTCGGGCGACTTCCCCATCCAGACCGTGCTCGAAACACTCGGTGTTGGCGCACAGACACATTTCCTTGTTTCGGAAATTCCTCCGACAACGGACGAACTCGCCTCTGCCGGTCTGACGGCCGAGGACGCCGCTAAACTGGGCGGCGGGTTCCCGGGCATTTTCGCGCTCAGCGCGCAGACGCCGCTGGACACCTGGAAAGCCTACCTGAAAGCACATTTCCTGATCGACCACGCGGACGTGCTGCCCGAGGACATCGACAACGCGCAGTTCGCCTTCTACGGCAAGGCGCTGCGCGGCCAGCCGGAGAAGCGCGAGCGCTGGAAGCGCGCCGTCACAGCGACCGAGAACATTGTCGGAGAAGCAATCGGCAAGGTCTTCGTGGAGCGCTACTTCCCTGCGGAGAACAAGGCGGAAATGGACAAGCTGGTCGCGAACCTGCGCAAGGCCATGGATGCCAACATCGCCGAACTGGCCTGGATGAGCGACGACACGAAAGTCAAAGCTGTCGAGAAGCTGAACACATTCAATCCGAAGATCGGCTATCCGGAAAAGTTCGAGACCTACGAGACGCTCGTGGTGGGCTCGAACGCTCTCGACAATGCCATGGCCGCTGCAAAATGGGCGTTTGAAGACAACATGTCCCTGCTCGGGACGACAGTCGACAAGACAGAATGGTTCATGACCCCGCAGACGGTTAACGCCTATTACAATCCGAGCTTCAACGAGATCGTGTTTCCGGCCGCGATCCTGCAGCCGCCCTTCTTCAACCTGTCGGCAGACCCGGCTGTGAACTACGGCGCCATCGGCGGCGTGATCGGTCATGAGATGGGTCACGGGTTTGATGACCAGGGCGCCAAGTTTGACGCGGTGGGTGCACTGAACAACTGGTGGACCGATACCGACCAGGCCGCATTCCGGATGCTGACGGACGCGCTGGCGGCCCAGTATGACGGGTTCTGCCCGCTCGACGACGGCAAGACCTGCGTCAACGGCCGTTTGGGACTGGGCGAGAATATCGGCGACGTCGGCGGCCTTTCCATGGCCTACAAGGCCTACCAGCTCAGCCTCGATACCAACGGCGACGGTGCAGTCAGCGAGGCCGAACAGGCACCCGTGATTGACGGGTTGAGCGGTGACCAGCGCTTCTTCCTCGGCTGGGCACAGATCTGGCGGTCCAAATACCGTGAAGAGGCACTGCGCCAGCAATTGAAAACCGGGCCACACTCCCCGCCGGAATACCGCATCAATGGCGTGGTCCGGAATTTCGACGAATGGTACGATGCGTTTGATGTTGCCCCGGATGATGCGCTGTACCTGCCCCCGGAAGAGCGTATCCGCATCTGGTAAGGGTTAACGCGCTGATTGAACGCGCGGCCGCATGCCAGAACCCGGCAAGCGGCCGCAGTTTCCTTTTAACTGGCCCGGAATTTGCATCTTCTGTGGTGGAATAGTCCAACTTTTCCGCCGGAGGCCTGCTCATGATGTCCAACCTTCCCCGCGTCTTCGGATCGAGGCAATCTGTACAGGCCGTACCGGCCCGGGTGCAGCAGGTCGCAGCTGCCGTCCCCGGCAGGGCGCGCCCCTTGCGGACACATGTGTACCGCGAAGCCTACATTACCTACGAATCCGGTTATCGCCGCAAGGGCGTGGTGATGGATTTCACCAACGCGGGCCTTCGCATCCGCTTTCCGACCAACGAGCTGCTGCCTTCAGTGGTCACCGTCAATGCCCGCGCGGTAGGGCTTTCAGGCGAGGCCGATGTCATCTGGCAGCAGGGTTCGGAAGTCGGCCTGCGGCTGCGCAGATAGACCTGCATTTCGCCTCAAACGCGATCCGGCTTGCTAAAATTCGTCATAGGCGCACTCTTACCTTGCGTAAAGCGCAGGGAAGTAAACCCGTCACGTCCGTCATGAAATCAGAAGAGATCATAGCCGAATCCCCGTATTCTTTCGAGAATGCCGTCCAGGTTGCGATCAGCCGGTTCTCCAAGACCGTCCGAGGACCGGCCTCCTGTCATATCAATTCCATGTCGACCCCGATCAGGGACGCCAGGATCGACATGTACCGCGTCAACATGCAGATGACCTTCCAGGTCGATGCGGCGCCTGAAAAGTCCGGGAACGGCAAGAAGAAGACATAACGCTCCCGTCCTTTCCACGACTGGAGGGATGACGTCGCAGAACTTGCGCCTATATCCCCGCTGGAAACCTCGTGGAGCTTCCGATGCGTCCTATTGCCGCCCTGCTGATGGCCGCTGCCCTGCTCTCCGGGTGCGGCGCGCCCGCGCGCAGCCAACCTGCCGCCCCGACCTCAACCCAGGAAACACCGTCCATGTCCGCCACGCAGTTTACCTCGATCAACGGCAAGCCCCTCGATCTCACCACCCTCGGCGCGAAGGCCATCCTCGTGGTGAACACGGCGTCAAGGTGCGGGTTTACCCCGCAGTATAAAGGCCTTCAGGCGCTCTACGAGGACAAGAAGGACGAGGGCCTGAGCATCGTCGGCGTGCCGTCCAATGATTTCGGAGCGCAGGAGCCGGGCACCGAAGAGGAAGTGAAAACCTTCTGCGAGATCAATTACGGCGTCACCTTCCCGCTGACGAAGAAATATGCCGTCAAGGGCGCCTCGCAGCACCCGTTCTATGCCGGCGCCGTTGCCGCGCTGGGCAAGGAGGCGGAGCCCGGCTGGAACTTCCACAAGATCCTGGTCAGGGGCGACGGCACACCGATCAAGGCCTACAATTCCAAGGTCAGGCCGGACGACAAGGCGCTGCTCGCAGATATCGAGGCGGCCCTCAAAGGCTGAGCCGCGCGTCACCTTGACGAACCCTCCCGGGCAGCGCCTAAGTCTGGTAACGGTACTTGCACATAAACTTCAGGAAGGAATGCCCCCATGTCTGAGAAAGATCCGGTTGTCATCGTTGGTATGGCGCGCACCCCGATGGGCGGCCTGCTGGGCGACCTTGCGGGCTTTTCGGCCAACGAACTCGGCGCCATGGCCATCAGGGCGGCGGTCGCCGAAGCCGGTCTGAAGCCGGGCGAAGCCAATGAAGTGATCATGGGCAACTGTCTGCCCGCTGGCCAGGGCCAGGCGCCTGCCCGTCAGGCCGGGATCAAGTCCGGCGAAGATAAGGGCCTCGAGGCCACCACCATCAACAAGATGTGTGGCTCGGGCATGCAGGCGGCCGTGATGGGCCGCAACGCGATTCTGGCGGGCGACGCGAACATCGTCATCGTCGGCGGTATGGAATCGATGACCAACGCCCCGCACCTGATCAACGTGCGCAAGGGCCACAAGTATGGCACGATGGGCGCCGAGGACCACATGGCGCTCGACGGCCTGACCGATGCCTATGCCAAGGGCCCGATGGGGGTGTTCGCCGACAGGATTGCCGGTGAGTATCAGTTCACCCGCGAGCAGCAGGACGCCTACGCCCTCGAGACGCTGACACGTGCGCAGAACGCCACCAATAACGGCAAGTTCAAACGCGAGATCACGCCGATCACGGTGAAGGGCAAGAAGGGCGACACGATCATCGATACAGATGAGCTGCCGCGCACCGCAATGCCGGAAAAGATCCCGACGCTGAAGCCAGCCTTCTCGAAAGACGGAACAGTCACCGCCGCCAACGCTTCGGCGATTTCCGACGGAGCGGCCGCGCTCGTGCTTATGCGCGAATCCGAAGCCACGAAGCGCGGCCTGAAACCGCTCGCCCGCATCGTCGCCTCCTCGAGCCACGCACATGAGCCGGAGTATTTCACCACGGCCCCTGTGCCCGCGATGAAGAAGACGCTCGCGAAAGCCGGCTGGAAAATCGAGGACGTCGATCTCTGGGAGGTCAACGAGGCCTTCGCAGTCGTCCCGATGATCGCGATGAAAGAGCTCGGCATCAGCCATGACCGGGTCAACGTGAATGGCGGCGCCTGCGCCATGGGCCACCCGATCGGCGCCTCAGGCGCCCGCGTGCTCATCACGCTGATCGCAGCGATGGAAGACCGCGGCGCCAAGAAGGGCATGGCCTCGCTGTGCATTGGCGGCGGCGAAGGCATCGCCATGGCCGTCGAGCGCATCTGAACCCTGCATCGCCCAAAAGGCTGAAACCCGGCCCGGACGATGCGAAACGGCATCGTCCGGGCTTTTTCTTTCAGGGGTGCGAGCCATGCCTCTCCAGAACCGCGTTGATCCTTTTGGCGAGCTGCATGCTGCGCCCGATCGCGGCTTGTTCATGGGAAACCGGGGCGGCTGTTTCCACCGCGAGGACCAGACGCTGAAGGACCGGCACTGGACCAGCAAACGGTGGATCATCTGTGTACTGATCTTCAAGGGTCGCAAGCGCGGCCTGATGCAGCCGGGGCTTTATACTGAGCTGTTTTTCCTGGATGAAGCGACCGCACTGGCGGCCGGGCACCGGCCGTGTTTCGAATGCCGCCGCGCCGAAGTGAGCGCCTTCCGCGGCGGCCTTATCACTATCGGACACCTGCAGGCTGGCGAGACGATCGACAGGCTGGACACGCTTGCCGCAGGCGAGATTCAGACGGTGCTGAGCGGCGCACGGCCGCGCAAGGCCGTGACGCCCTCTTCCCTGCCCGGCGGCGCAATGTATGCGACCGGCGGCGCGGCCTACCTCAAGCACGACGGCGCAGCGAGGGCCTGGTCGTTCAAGGTATATGGCGCGCGCCAGCCCCTGCATGCCTCCGGCGATCGGCTGACACCACATATCACCTGCGAAGCGTTCCGCGCAGGCTACAGACCCA
>CALGEF010000333.1 GCA_937881755.1 uncultured Acidobacteriota bacterium | reverse complement strand
CCGAAGCCGAAGGAAAGGTGCTGGCGGGCATTCTTGCGGTCGATAATGAAGTCTTCCGGATTTTCCTTCCAGAAGTTGGTGTCGCGGTTACCCGAGACGTACCACATAGCGACCTGCTCGCCCTTCCGGATCGTCTTGCCACGGATCGTCACGTCTTCCAGCGCGGTGCGGCGCATGAAGGACAGCGGCGTCTGCCAGCGGATCGTCTCTGACACCATGTTCGGGATCAGTTCCGGATCGGCCTTCAGCTTCCTGTACTCTTCCGGATACCTGTTCAGCGCATAGACCGACGCTGTCATCGTGTTGCGGCTGGTATCATTGCCGCCGACGATCAGCAGGATGACGTTGCCGAGCAGTTCCATCGGCGTCATGTTCCTGGTCTTGTCGCCGTGCGCAAGCAGGCTGATCAGGTCGCCGTTTTCGGCTTCTGCGCCGCGTTGCTGGAACAGGCCCATGAACGTGGTCAGGCACTGCATCATTTCCTGTTTCCACTGCACTTCTCCGCCGGGGCAGATGTCGGGGTTGTACATGTTCGTGGCGACGTCGGACCAGCGGGTCAGCTCGCGGCGGCGCTCCTGCGGATAGCCGAACAGGGTGGCGAGCATCATGCCGGTGAGTTCGATCGAGACGCGGTCGACCCAGTCAAACGGCTCACCAACCGGCAGGCCGTCGAGCACGGCCTGCGTGCGCGAGCGGATGACGGGTTCGTATTCTTTCAGCATGTTCGGCGCGACCGCCGGCTGAACGGTCTTGCGCTGCTCGGAATGGCGCGGCTCGTCCATGGCGATGAACATCGGCATCTCGAAATCTTCGAGCGGCGGGCCAAGGGTGATGCCGCCATATTCCCAGGAGGAGGAGAAGCGTTTGTGGTCGGTGTCGACCGCCATGATGTCTTCGTAGAGGGTGACCGACCAGTAGGGGCCGACAAAGCTGTCCGGTGTGTAGTGGACCGGATCTTCCTTGCGCAGGCGCTCCAGCCGGTCCCAGAACTTGCCCTGGCGCCACATCTCCGGATCGACAACGTCCAGCGTTTCGAGGGCGAGTTCGGATGCCGGGCGCACCTCACCGAAGGTCGGCGTGTAGCCGGGGTGCATCGGTTCGCGCGGGGTGATTTTCGGGCGCTCGAGCGCAGGGTGGTTTTCGAAGGAGAAGGTATCGGCAGCCATGAAGGATCCTCCGGTGTCTGGCCCGTCTGCCGGGCGATTGAACGTTCCGGAGATGGGTTAGCACATCGCGTTTCACAAATCCATGACGCCTGCGTCATTTTTGTGAGATTGCGCGGCTCAGGCCGGCAGGCGCTCGGACCTGGCGTCCCGGAGCGCGCTGCGCAGGCGGTTCGCGAGACTTTTGCGCTCTTCCACCGTCAGGAAGCGGCCGATCACCCAGGCGGTGCGGCCATGTTCGATTCGCAGCCAGCTGGTGGCGGTCAGGGGTTCGTCAAGTTCAACGCGGGCAAAGGCCGTCGGCACTTCGGCAATCTTCTCCCGGCCCCTGCCGTCGGTATGGCGCATGCGGATCTGGCGGGCCGTAACGGTGATCTGCGTCTGTTCGCGCAGTTTCCGGAAGGACAGGCGGAACGCCAGCCAGACCGCCAGCATGTCTAGCCCGAAGAAGCCGAGGATCGGCGCGGCGCCCATCGACCAGAACATCAGGCCCGTAAGGAAGAACACGACCGCCACGATCGCCATGCCGATGGCGAACCCGCGCTCGCTGAGGGAGCGGTTGGGCGTGAGGAGGGCATCGAGGTAAATCGTTTCGGCCGGCTCGGTCATCGGCTTTCAACTAACACGCCCTTGCGCCGGAAAAAGGGCGCCCTATGCCTCACCGGATGGTCAAAGCAGCGCACCCCAGATCGAAATTCACCCGGGCGAAAGCGGCCGGGCTGTTTGCGGCGCTGGCGGCCGACCGGCCGGACCCGCGCACGGAACTGGACTTCGTGAACCCGTTCACGCTGGTCGTCGCCGTCGCTCTCTCGGCGCAGGCGACCGACGTCGGCGTCAACAAGGCGACGAAGAAGCTGTTCGCCGTGGCTGACACGCCGGAGAAGATGCTGGAGCTTGGGGAAGAGGGGGTGGCGGCGCATATCCGCACGATCGGCCTCTGGCGCAACAAGGCGAGGCACGTCATCGCGCTGAGCCGGAAGATCCTTGAGGATTTCGGCGGGCAGGTGCCCCGGACGCGGGATGAGCTGATCACCTTGCCCGGCGTCGGGCGCAAGACGGCAAACGTTGTCCTGAACGAAGCGTTCGGCGAGGCGACGATTGCCGTCGACACGCACATCTTCCGCGTCTCGAACCGCACCGGCCTCGCCCCTGGCAAGACACCGGACCATGTCGAAGCCGGCCTCGAACGCATCACGCCAGCCGGGTTCAGGAAGGGCGCCCACCACTGGCTGATCCTGCACGGGCGCTATGTGTGCAAGGCGCGCACGCCGGAATGCTGGCATTGCGCGATCGCTGATCTTTGCGCTTACCGGCCCAAGACGCGGGATCCGGCGGCGACGGCTTCTCAGGGGCCTGCGCGCCCTGAACGGCGCTGAATTCCGGCGCGGGGTAGTATTTGATTTGACCTGAGCGCACGGGTTGCCCATTTGCCGGTGCAGCGATCTGTTGAAGGACTAGCA
>CALGEF010000332.1 GCA_937881755.1 uncultured Acidobacteriota bacterium | reverse complement strand
ATTGCGCTTGCCCGAATAGGCAGCGTAGCGGTCAATCTCGAAAGAGCAGACCGGGCATTCGGCGTTGTAGAGGATGCGGGTTTCTTTTGTCATACGCTGGACGTAGGCCAGTTCGTTGGAGGGCAAATGCGGTGCTGTGTCGCGGACTTAGCGCTTGCGCCGTGCAGCGGCCCCACCGCCCCCGGCCCAGCATGTCAGCCCGAGGAGGAACCCAAAGTCGTACCAGCCGCCCGAGTTTGGCACCCCGTAGATACCGACCGTGTCCGAAAACCAAGACACGACAAAGGCGATGGGTGCGACAGCGCCGTCAAACAGGCCCCAGAAAAAGCCGCGGGATCCTTCAACCGCACCCGGAACCGTGGCGCAGGAGGCCAGCCCTACAAGGGCCGCAAGGGGTATGAGGGACCTGAGTCGCATACCTCATCATCGGGCAGATCCCGCCTCAATGACAGCATCATATTTGGTCGGTCTCATGAACCGGCGGGTGTGCCGTTCAACTGGCCCCACAAATCATACTCGCCCGCTTCATCCACCGTGACGGTTACGATATCGCCGGGGGCGAGCGCTTCGGCCCCTTCATCTATGAACAGATTGCCGTCGATTTCCGGGGCATCGCCCTTGGTCCGGCAGGTGGCGATCCCGTCCTCGTCGATATCGTCGACGATCACCTCCATCACTTTTCCAACCTTGGCGGCCAGTTTCGCCTCAGAGATGGCCTGTGACTTTTCCATAAACCGATCCCAACGCTCTTGCTTGACCTCGGCAGGGACGTGGTCGGGCAGATCGTTGGAACGCGCACCCGCGACGTTCTCGTACTGGAAGCATCCGACCCGGTCGAGCTGGGCTTCGTCCAGCCAGTCCAGAAGGGTCTGGAACTCTGCCTCCGTCTCGCCGGGGTAGCCCACGATGAAGGTCGAGCGGAGCGTGATGTCCGGGCAGGCCTGCCGCCAGGCAGAGATTTCGTCGAGGGTTCGTGCAGCCGCAGCGGGGCGGGCCATGCGGCGCAGCGTTTCGGGGTGGGCGTGCTGAAACGGAATGTCGAGGTAGGGCAGGATCAGCCCGTCAGCCATGAGCGGGATCAGGTCGCGCACATGCGGGTAGGGATAGACATAATGCAGCCGAACCCAGGCCCCCAGCCCCCCCAGATCGCGGGCCAGATCGGTGATATGGGCGCGATGCCCCCGATCCTCTGCATGGCGGATGTCGACGCCATAGGCCGAGGTGTCCTGCGAGATCACCAAAAGCTCTTTCACGCCTGCCTCAACCAGCTTTTCCGCCTCGCGCAGAACCGCATGGGCGGGCCGGGAGGCGAGTTTCCCGCGCATGTCCGGGATAATGCAGAACTTGCACTTGTGGTTACAGCCCTCTGAAATCTTTAGGTAACTGTAGTGGCGCGGCGTAAGGCTGACGCCCGTCGCGGGCAGCAGGTCGATGAACGGATCGGGGCTGGGTGGCACGGCGCCGTGCACGGCATCAAGCACCTGCTCGTACTGCTGCGGTCCGGTCACAGCGAGAATGCGGGGGTGGTGGTCGCGGATATAGTCAGGCTCTGCCCCAAGGCAGCCGGTGACGATGACCTTGCCATTCTCGCGCAGCGCCTCGCCGATCGCATCGAGGCTTTCGGCCTTGGCGCTGTCGAGAAAGCCGCAGGTGTTCACGATGACCGCATCGGCCCCCTGGTAGTCGGGCG
>CALGEF010000331.1 GCA_937881755.1 uncultured Acidobacteriota bacterium | reverse complement strand
ACACGGGCGGGTTCGCCACCGGCGCGCTTGATCTGTTCACGGAAGAAAACCTCGACTATGCCAAGCGCCTGATGGCGGACGGTGTGCCGGTCGAGCTGCACGTCTATCCCGGCGCGCCGCACGGCTTCATGCAGCGGGCGAGTGCCCGCGTCTCGAAAACCTATGCGCGCGATGCGATGGCTGCCCTGGCGCGCGGCATCGGCGCCGAGCCGCGCTAGACCGCTGCGCGTAGCATCCAGGCGGTCTTCTCGGCAATCTGTGCGCGCTGCGTGCAGAGATCGACGGTCACCGGGTCCTGGTTCTTCTCGGCGATCTTGATGCCTTCCTTGGCAGCCTTGCTGACCGCTTCATGGCCCGCCGCCAGCTGTTTCACCATGTCGGCTGCGTCCGGCACACCATTGTCCGGCTTGATCGTCGCGTTCTTCAGCATCTCGCCCGACGAACCCGGCGCGAAATGGCCGAGCGCGCGGACGCGTTCCGCAATCAGGTCGAGCGCCAGCCAGAGCTCGTTGTATTGCACCATGAACATGTTGTGCAGCTCGTTGAAGCGCGGCCCGGTCACGTTCCAGTGGTAGCCATGCGTCTTGGTGTAGAGCGCGTAGGTCTCGCCCAGCAGCGCCTTCAGCGCCTCCGCCGAGGATTTCCGGGCGGCGTCCGTCAGTCCGATATCGATCGCCATGTCAGTCTCCTTGCAGGCCTATGCCTGTATGCCTTGCATATGGGCATCCGCCCGCAGCGTTCAAATCCGTATAATCCGGAAGTGTTACAGGCCGCGTCTATGACAACGCCGCGCAGAACCGCTGGATACGCACCAGCGCCTCCTTTAGCGCCGCGTCGGACGTCGCATAGGAAATCCGGAACGTACCCGGCAGACCGAAGGCTTCCCCGAACACGATGGCGACCTTTTCCGCTTCCAGAAGTTCGCGGGCAAAGGTCTTGTCTGTGTCTATTATCGTGCCCGAAGGCGCCCGCTTGCCGATCACGCCCGCGCACGACGGATACACATAAAACGCGCCTTCCGGATTCGGGCAGATCAGCCCTTCTGCCTTGTTCAGGCCTTCGACCATGAAATTGCGGCGCGCCTGGTAGGCCGCGCGGAATCCGGGGAGGAAGTCCTGGGTCCCGTTCAGGGCCTCGACGCTTGCCCACTGGCTGACGGAGCAGGGGTTCGAGGTCGACTGGTCCATCACCTTGCGCATTGCCCCGATCAGCTTCTCCGGCCCCGCCGCATAACCGATCCGCCAGCCGGTCATCGCATAGGCCTTCGAGACGCCGTTCATCGTCAGGGTACGGTCATACAGCGCCGGCTCGACTTGCGCGATGGTCGAGTATTCGAACCCGTCATAGACAAGGTGTTCATACATGTCGTCGGTCAGCACCCAGACATGCGGATGGTGCAGCAACACCTGCGCCAGCGCCTTCAGCTCGGCGCGTGTATACGCCGCCCCGGTCGGGTTGGACGGCGAGTTGAGGATCAGCCATTTCGTCTTCGGCGTGATCGCCGATTCAAGCGCCTCCGGCGTCAGCTTGTAGTTCGAGCCTGCCCCGCAAATAATGGCGACCGGTTTCGCGCCCGCGAGCAGCACGATTTCCGGATAGCTCACCCAGTAGGGCGCCGGGATGATCACCTCGTCGCCCGTGTTCAGCGTCGCAATCAGCGCATTGAACAGCACCGCCTTGCCGCCCGGCGAGACGTTCACCTGGCTCGGCTTGTAGGTCAGCCCGTTCTCGCGCGCGAACTTCCCGCACACCGCTTCCTTCAGCTCCGGGATGCCGTCCGAGGGCGTGTACTTCGTCTTGCCCTCGCGGATCGCGCGGATGGCCGCTTCCTTGATATTCTCCGGCGTGTCGAAATCCGGCTCGCCCGCGCCAAGCCCGATCACGTCGAGGCCCTGGCGTTTCATCTCGTTGGCCTTTGTCGTTACGGCAATCGTGGCGGACGGCTTAACGCGGGAGATGGCTTCGGAGAGCTGGATGTCTGCGGCCATGCGGTCTTGTCCTTGGGCTGGGGGGAGACGGCGCACGCATACCGGCGCGCCCGCCGCTCCGCAAGGCGCAGCGCCCGCCCGCGCCGCGAAAGGTTTGGTTTCCCCGAAGTCGCCACAGAACGATAAAATCTGATCGAGGAATTGGAAAAAAGATAAGATAAAATGCGCATTCTGGTCATACGGGCGGGACGCTTCATGGCGCTGGGCTGGCCCGGAGGTTCAAAATGCTGGCTGACAACTGGAAGGCCCGGATCGGATCCGCGCTCTCTGGTGCAGGGCGTGACCTGAACGACATGGTCAGCCAGGCGATCCGTTTTGTCTGAGGACTGGACAAGGCCTTGTCCTGATTGGCCTGTTCTGCTTTGTGTTTGGCCATTTCCAGGGCGGTAACGGGGATAAAAGGGCCGGTGGCCGCTTCGTCGGTATCACGTTCATAATAGTCGCTATGGCGGCCGGCCTCGGCTGGATGGCCTCCGACTACGCGCCATAGCGCCCTTCCTGACCGGCCTCGGCGGGGCTATCTGTCACCGATGAGCGAGAATCAGGCCGGCGCGCCGCCCCTTCGCGGCGTCGATGTCATCAGGGACAACCTTTCCCGGCTTCCGTCGAAGCCGGGCGTCTACCGCATGTTCGGGGACGCCGACGAAGTCCTGTATGTTGGCAAGGCCCGCGATCTGAAGGCCCGTGTGTCGAACTATGTCCGTCTCGGCGGCCACACCCAGCGCATCGCCCGGATGATCCTGCAGACGCGGCGGATGGAGTTCGTCGTCACCGAAAGCGAGACCGAGGCGCTGCTGCTTGAGGCAAGCCTCGTCAAATCGCTCAAACCCCGTTTCAACGTACTGCTGCGTGACGACAAGTCGTTCCCCTACATCCTGATCCGCCGCAACCATGAAGCGCCGCAGATCAAGAAGTATCGCGGCTCGAAACAGGACGAGGGCGATTACTTCGGCCCCTTCGCCAGCGCCGGCGCCGTGATGCGCACGCTCGACACGCTGCAGAAGGCCTTCCTGCTGCGCACCTGCGAGGACAGCGTCTACTCCGCCCGCACGCGCCCCTGCATGCTGCACCAGATCAAGCGCTGCGCCGCCCCGTGTGTCGGCCTGATCTCCAGGCAAGACTATGAGGAGCTGGCCAACGAAGCCGCTGACTTCCTGCGCGGGAAAGGGGTCGGCCTTCAGAAACGCCTCGCGGCCGAAATGGAAGCAGCCGCTGAGGCCATGGAATTCGAGACCGCTGCCCGCCTGCGCGACCGTATCCGCGCCCTCGCGCATGTCCTCTCGACGCAGGATGTGAACCCGGACGGCATCGAAGAGGCGGACGTCTTCGCCATCGCCATGGATGGCGGCGTCTCCTGCGTGCAGGTCTTCTTCATCCGCGCCGGGCAAAACTGGGGCGCGACCGTCCACTTCCCGCGCCACGAACGGGATCAGGGGGCGGAGGAAATTCTCGCCGCCTTCCTCGTCCAGTTCTACGATAAGCGCCCCCCGCCGCGTCTTATCCTCGTCAACGAATTGCCCGAGCAGGCCGAGCTGATCGCCGAAGCGCTGAGCCTGAAGGCGGCGCGCAAGATCGAGCTGCGCAGGCCCGAGCGCGGCGCCAAGCGCGACCTGCTCACGCAGGCCGAACGCAACGCTGCCGAAGCGCTGACCCGCAAGCTGTCGGAAACCGCCAGCCAGGAACGCTTGCTGCTGGAAGTACAGAAAGTCTTTGAACTTCCGGAAGTGCCCGGGCGTATCGAAGTCTACGACAACTCCCACATCCAGGGCACCAATGCGGTCGGTGGCATGGTTGTCGCAGGCCCTGAAGGCTTCCGCAAGGCGGCCTATCGCAAGTTCAACATCAAGGACTCCGAGATCACGCCCGGCGATGATTTCGGCATGATGCGCGAAGTCATGCGCCGCCGTTTCGCCCGCGCCCTCAAGGAACGCGAATCCGGGCAGGATCAGGACTGGCCGGATCTCGTGCTGATCGATGGCGGCCTCGGCCAGCTCAACGCCACCATCGAAACCCTCGCCGAACTTGGTCTGACCCCGGACGATGTCACCCTCGTCTCGATCGCCAAGGGCGTCGACCGGAATGCCGGCCGCGAGCAGTTCTTCCGGCCTGGCCGCGCGCCGTTTAAGCTGCCCGAGAACGCCTCCGTCCTCTACTACCTCCAGCGCCTGCGCGACGAGGCCCACCGCTGGGCCATCGGCGCCCACCGCCAGAAGCGCGCCGCCGAAGCTGCCCGCTCCCCGCTCGACGAGATCGAAGGCATTGGTCCCACCCGCAAGAAAGCGCTGCTCCACCATTTCGGCTCCGCCCGCGGCGTCTCGCGCGCTAAGGTCGCGGACCTTATGCAGGTCGACGGCGTCAACGAAGCGCTCGCCATCCGCATACACGGGCATTTCAACGGCGGGTGAGCTGTTAAGGCCCCTTAACGTTATTGGGGCTTACGCTGCGGGTCCGGATCACCTATATTCAGAAGGTCTTCGGACTATGGCGATAAATGCGCGTGTAATAAGCGGCTCGGACCCGGGGGCGGTACCCGGCAGCTCCACCAAAAGACGGCTCGGCTGGCCGTTTCCTGATGGGGCTGAAATAGTGTCGACGGACGTGTAAAGACGAGGCTTTCGCTCGCTTGAGCTGCGTTAGAAGCTCAAAAGCAAATAGTTGCAAACGACAACTTTGCTGAGGGCGAACTGCTCGCCGCGTAAGCGGTGACGGTTTTTCCGACCTAAGTCCTGCGGTTTCAGACCCGTAGGCGGGGCCCGGGGGCGCCTGGCAACAGAAGCCCCCACCTAATACCGGCTCTTCTGCGCCTAAAGAAGGATCGTCCCCTTGCCGTCCTTCTCCATCGCGCGAATGTAGGACGGATACTCCCGC
>CALGEF010000330.1 GCA_937881755.1 uncultured Acidobacteriota bacterium | reverse complement strand
GCTGCGCCACCAGGGTCGCCACATCATGCTCGATCAGGTC
Organism: uncultured Acidobacteriota bacterium; assembly: GCA_937881755.1. Taxonomy (GTDB): domain Bacteria; phylum Pseudomonadota; class Alphaproteobacteria; order Caulobacterales; family Hyphomonadaceae; genus Hyphomonas. The sequence goes on along the minus strand of CALGEF010000330.1, from coordinate 5,462 downwards.
AGCGCGGCGATGATCCGTAAAGCATCCGGCAAACCGGCTGATCAACCGGGTCCGGCGGTCGGTTGCCCCCAGCAGCAGCCCGCCAGCATCCGAGGTGACCGCGCCGCCGTCAAACGCCGCAACAACTTTGCGATTTTCTACTCTGGAAAAACCAAACAAATCGCGGTTACACTCTGTCTGCATCGGGGAACACCTTTCGCTCTGCGCTTTGACTTTGTTGCAAAACGAAATTCTCAGAGTTCGAGCCCCGATGCACCCCCTATGTTTGAGAAATCCGGGCTAGGCTTCCGAGACGACGATGAACTGCGGGGCATCGGCCAGGCCCATGCAATCGCCCATGACGGTCTGTACGGTGGCGCCGCCCATGTCCTCGGCGACGAACCCGTCGAGGTCCGGTATCGCGAAGGCTTCGATGCAGGCGATGCCCGGTTTGCCTTCGCCCATCAGCAGGCGTTCGGCGCGGCAGGTGCAGAAATCCTGCATGCGGGCCAGCGAGCGCATTGCGGGCTGGTCGGTGGTGCGCACCCAGGTATCGAAAGCTTCCGGGGTCACGCCCTCTTTCAGCGTATGGAGAATGAACAGGTTCGGCGTGGTCGTGACCTTCACTTCCCTGATGATCTCGATGGTGACGACTTCCGCCGCGGCAGGCGCTGCCGGAAGCTCGGTCTTGCCGCCGATGGATACTCAGGCCGGCAACGAGAGCGCGGCAATTGCAGCGAGAGAAGCGGTGACTAAACGGCGCATGATGTGAAACCTTGTGCTAGAGATGACAAGACGGCGCCACTGCCAGCAGAATTCGGCGGGGTAATCCAAGCGTTTCAGAACACTGCGGCGCTTGCCCGCTGCCCCGACTCCCCGCTATAGGGCAGCCGTTTGCCCGCCCCCTCAGGAGAGTCCCCATGCCGAAGCGCACAGATATCTCCTCGATCCTCATTATCGGCGCCGGCCCGATCATCATCGGCCAGGCCTGCGAGTTCGACTATTCAGGCGTCCAGGCCGTCAAGGCGCTGAAGGCCGAGGGCTACCGCGTCATCCTCGTGAACTCGAACCCCGCCACGATCATGACCGATCCGGATCTGGCGGACGCGACCTATATCGAGCCTATCCTGCCAGAGATCGTCGAGAAGATCATCGCGATCGAGAAGCCGGATGCGCTGCTGCCGACGATGGGCGGCCAGACGGCGCTCAACTGCGCGCTCGACCTGCATCATTCCGGCATCCTGAAAAAATACGGCGTCGAGCTGATCGGCGCCAAGGCCGAAGCCATAGAGATGGCGGAGGATCGCAAACTCTTCCGCGAGGCGATGGACCGCATCGGCCTCGAGAACCCGCGCGCCGCCATCATCGCCTCGCCGGAACTGCCCTCCGAGCCCAGCAAGCCCAGACGCTATGACCGGATCACCGGCCTCAAGGCGGCGATGGACGCCATCGACATCGTTGGCCTGCCCGCCGTCATCCGCCCAGCTTTCACACTTGGCGGCACCGGCGGCGGCATCGCGTACAACGTCGAAGAGTACGAAGAGATCTGCCGCACGGGTCTCGCAGCCTCGCCCACCGCGCAGATCCTCGTCGACGAAAGCCTCGTCGGCTGGAAGGAATATGAGATGGAAGTGGTCCGTGACAGGGCGGACAATTGCATCATCATCTGCTCCATCGAGAACATCGACCCGATGGGTGTGCACACGGGCGACTCGATCACCGTGGCGCCGGCGCTGACGCTGACCGACAAGGAATACCAGGTGATGCGCAACGCCTCGATCGCGGTGCTGCGCGAGATCGGCGTGGAGACCGGCGGATCGAACGTGCAGTTCGCCGTAAACCCAAAGGACGGCCGCCTCGTCGTCATCGAGATGAACCCGCGCGTCTCGCGCTCCTCGGCGCTCGCCTCGAAGGCCACCGGCTTCCCTATTGCCAAGGTCGCGGCGAAACTGGCGGTCGGCTACACACTCGACGAACTCACCAATGACATCACCGGCGTTACGCCGGCCTCGTTCGAGCCGACGATCGATTATGTCGTAACCAAGATCCCGCGCTTCGCGTTCGAGAAGTACAAGGGCGCCGAGCCCGTGCTGACGACGGCGATGAAATCCGTGGGCGAAGCGATGGCCATCGGCCGAAGTTTCCAGGAAAGCCTGCAGAAGGCGCTGTGTTCGCTGGAGACGGGCCTCTCCGGTCTCAACGAGATGCACTTCGAAAGCGAAAGCGCGCTGCGCCAGGCGCTCGGTATTCAGTCGCCGGACCGTATCCGCGTGATTGCCGAGGCGTTCCGCATGGGCCTCAGCGTCGAAGACGTACAGAATGTCACCGCCTTCGATCCCTGGTTCCTGCGCCAGATCGAAGACATCGTGAAAACCGAAGGCGAGATCAAGGCAAAGGGCTTGCCGCGCACGGCGCACGAGCTGATCGAGCTGAAAGCCAAGGGCTTCTCCGACAAACGCCTCGGCGAGCTGACCGGCCAGGCTGAAGGCTGGGTTCGGGGCCTTCGTCATTCGATGAGCGTGCGGCCCGTTTACAAGCGGATTGATACGTGTGCGGCTGAATTCGCCGCTAAGACGCCCTACCTCTATTCGACCTATGAGCACGCCTCGTTCGGACAGGCCGCGCCTGATTGCGAAGCCCTGCCCACGGCGCACAAGAAAGCGATGATCCTCGGCGGCGGCCCCAACCGGATCGGACAGGGCATCGAGTTCGACTATTGCTGCTGCCACGCCGCCTTCGCGATGGCCGACCTCGGCATCGAGTCAATCATGGTCAACTGCAACCCGGAAACGGTGTCCACAGACTATGATACGTCGGATCGCCTGTATTTCGAACCGCTGTCCATCGAGCATGTGCTGGAGATCGTCCACAAGGAGCAGCTCAATGGAGAGCTCCTTGGACTGATCGTCCAGTTTGGCGGGCAGACGCCGCTGAAGCTGGCCGGGCCGCTGTTTGACGAGAAGGTGCCGATCCTTGGCACGACGCCCGCCTCCATCGACCTCGCCGAAGACCGCGAACAATTCGCACGCCTGCTCGACGAGCTGAACATACAGCAGGCGCCGTCGCGCACGGCGCGCAGTGTCGAGGAAGCGGAGGTCAAAGCCAACGAGATCGGCTATCCGGTCATGCTGCGCCCTTCCTTTGTGCTCGGCGGGCGCGCCATGGAAATCGCGCGCAATGACGACGACCTGCGCAAGTTCGCCGCGGAGGCGCTGAAAGTCTCCGGCGATGCGTCGCTGTTCATTGACCGCTACCTGTCGGACGCCATCGAGGTGGATGTGGACGCGATCTGCGATGGCCACGACGTGCATGTCGCGGGCATCATGGAGCATATCGAGGAAGCCGGTGTGCATTCGGGCGACTCAGCCTGCGCGTTGCCGCCCTTCACGCTGTCGCCCGCCATGCAGGGCCGCCTCGCCAAGCAGACCATGGCGCTGGCCCGGGCGCTGAACGTCAAGGGCTTGATCAACATACAATTCGCGGTAAAGGGCGAGGAAATCTATGTCCTCGAGGCGAACCCCCGTGCCAGTCGCACGGTGCCTTTCGTGGCCAAAGCCGTCGGCGCGCCGATCGCCGCCATCGCCGCCAAGGTCATGGCCGGCCGGCCGCTCACGGACTTCGACCTGCGCCATGCCAATCCCCGCCGCATCGCGATCAAGGAAGCGGTCTTCCCGTTCGCGCGCTTCCCCGGCGTCGATCCGCAGCTCGGCCCCGAGATGCGTTCGACCGGCGAAGTGATGGGCTGGGACGATGATTTCGGCATGGCCTTCCTCAAGAGCCAGCTCGGCGGCGGCATCCGCCTGCCGGCCGAGGGCGCCGTGTTCATCTCGGTGCGCGACAATGACAAGCCGGGCGCCGTGGAAGCGGCCCGCAACCTGGTCGGGATGGGCTTCACCATCATTGCCACGAGCGGTACGGCCACTTACCTGGAAGCCAACGGCATCCCGATCCGGCGGGTCAACAAGGTGCTGGAAGGCCAGCCGCACATCGTGGACGCGATGATCAACGGCGAGGTCCAGCTCATGTTCAACACGACCGAAGGCGCCGCGTCCCTTGCGGATTCCGCTTCCATCCGGCGGACGGCCGTGGCGCGTAAAATCCCTTATTTCACAACGCTTTCCGCCTCGATTGCCGCTGTTCAGGCCATCGCCAGCCTCAAAACACAGGAAATCTCGGTTCGTGCCTTGCAAAGCACCTGACCTGGCCCCACTTGACGCGACTGGTTTTTGAAACCACGCTCTTTAGCCGCGCAAGATGAGGGAAACTCACGATGGAACGCATTCCGATGACTGCCGAAGGCCACGCTGCCCTTCAGGCTGAACTCAAGGTGCTGAAATCCGTTGAGCGGCCCAGCATCATTGCGGCCATTTCCGAGGCGCGCTCGCACGGCGACCTGTCGGAGAACGCCGAATACCATGCAGCCAAGGAGAAGCAGAGCTTTATTGAGGGCCGCATCAGCGAGCTCGACGACAAGCTCGCGCGCGCGGACATCATCGATATCAGCAAGCTCGGCGGCAAGAAGATCCGCTTCGGGGCGACGGTGACCATTATCGATGTCGATTCCGAAGAAACGTTCACCTACAAGATCGTCGGAGAAGACGAGGCGAACGTCAAAGAGGGCAAGGTCTCGATCACCTCTCCGCTCGCCCGCGCCATGATCGGCAAGGAAGAAGGCGACGAAGCCGAGGTTGCCGCGCCGTCGGGCGCGCGCGCCTATGAAGTGTCGAAAGTCGTTTACAGGTAAGGATACGCGCCGATGAGGACGCTCGGGCCTTCCGTCTGGGCGGTCTCCGATGGCCGCGCCGGCAACGCATCACAGGTGCGCGCCCTGGTGCATGCCCTGGGTGAGCCCGGCCGCTGGATGCAGATTGCACACATCATGGGCGAAGCGCACCGGGCCGACCCCATGGTGCTGACGCCCCGCGCGCCGTGGACCTGGCTTTCCGCCGACAGATGGCCCGCCCCGCTGAACGCCTTGCCCAAGGCCCAGCGCGCCCTGGTGGCGCCGCCCTGGCCGACGCTGTGGGTCGCCGCGGGCAGGCGCTCTGCCGCGTTCACCCGGCTGGTGCGCAGGCGCTCGGGCGGCAAGACCTTCACCGTGCAGATCCTGAACCCCTATACCGATGCATCAAACTTTGACCTTGTGGTCGTGCCGGAGCATGACCGGTTGGCCGGTGCGAACGTGGTGTCGACCGTAGGCTCGCCCGCCTACTTTTCACCCGACGCCATGGAAGAGACCTCACAGGCATTTGCTCCGCTGGCGGACGATATATACCACAGCGTGATGGTGATACTGGGCGGCAATTCAAAGGTTCACAAGTTCACGCCCGCCGCTGCGGCAAAGCTGGAAGCGCAGTTGCGCGCCCTAGCCGCGCAAGGCTGGCGCCTGCGGATCACCACGTCGCGCCGCACGCCCATCGGGATTGTCGCGCAATTCCGCAGTATGGCGGACGAGACGGGCGGGCAATTCTGGTCCGGCGCGC
>CALGEF010000329.1 GCA_937881755.1 uncultured Acidobacteriota bacterium | reverse complement strand
CCGGCTGGACTGTGTTTGCCACGGCCAGTTTCGTGTTCGGCGGCGGTGAGACCACCCTGGCCGGCGGCGAAGGCAAGGAACGCGCCAGGTATGAGCGCTGGGTCCAGGACCTTCGCGCCCGGGAATCGCTCCAGCGCACCCTATTGGAAGAGCGCTCCAGGGAGACCGCTGACCTCGAAAAAAAGCAGAAAGCGCTCGAAGAACTCCTGAATGAAATGCGCGAGGATGACGGGCAGAAACTGTCTGCCCTCGAAGGTGACGGCGCCTCCCTGATGGTCGAGGCCTCCATCGAGGAAGCCGACCGCCGCCAGTCCCGCGAGGAATACCTGATGAGCGGCGGGCTGAACGTCCCCGCCGCCCGCGGAACCTCCAAAGCCATCGAGCAGGACATCTACCGCCTGTTCGACCTGATGGAAGACCATGCCGCCGAGCGCGCCGAACGCGCCCGGGGCGTCTTGATGCTGACCGCCGTCGGCACTGACAACATCCTTGCCAGCAGCAATATCGGCGGCCCGGAAGTCTCCATGGGATCGCTGACCTCGTCAGCCTCCGACTGGTCGATCAGCGACCAGGACTTCATGACCCGCATCTTCCAGGCCCGGGCCCGGATCGCCGAAATGAAATATTACGAAAAGGTCGTCGACAGCCTGCCGCTCGGGGAGCCGGTGTCTGTGCCCTACCGCTATACCAGCCCCTATGGTATCCGCGTCGACCCCTTCACGAAGCGTCCGTCCCCGCACATGGGCGTCGACCTGGCGGCCTACCGCAATGCCCCGATCGTCACAACCGGCCCCGGCTCCGTAAGCTATGCCGGCGCCCGCTCAGGCTACGGCCTGCTCGTCGAAGTCGATCACGGTCATGGTTTCAAGTCGCGTTACGGACACTTAAGGTCGATTACCGTATCCAAAGGTGATACCATCCGGATCGGCGACCTTGTCGGGCGTATGGGCTCGACCGGACGCAGTACCGGCGATCACCTTCACTATGAAGTGTGGTATAACGGCAGACCGTATGACCCCAATAAGTTCCTGAAAGCAGGCCGTCATGTTCACAAAGAATAACAAAACCCCGGATAACACCCCGGTCGAAGCCCCGAAAGTGGCGCTGGCCCAGGACGCTATCCGTGGCGCAGCAACGAAGACCGCTGCCCGTGCCGCTTCCATCATCTGCGCCGACATGAAGATCAACGGCTCCGTCATCTCCGAAGGCTCGCTTCAGATTGACGGCATCATCGATGGCGACGTTTCAGCCACCGACATCACGATCGGTGCTTCCGGCCAGATCACCGGCGAAGTCAAAGCCGAGGTCGTCAAGGTCAAGGGCAAGATCCGCGGCTCCATCCGCGCCCGCAAGGTTGAGCTGGAAACCGGCGCACACGTGAAGGGTGATATCGTCCATTCCTCGCTGCAGATCCAGTCCAACGCCGTATTCGAAGGCCAGGTGAAGCATGCCGATGACCCGCTGCGTGAGACCGGCCCTGTCGCGGCCACTGAAGCCAGGACAATGAACGCCCCGTCGCCCGGCCAGGCCGCTTTCGGGATCTCCTCGCAGCCGAGCTGATCAGGCACCTGGCCCCATACTTTCAGAACACCGGCCTCACCGGCCGGCGTTTTTGTCTGTGCTGGCGCGAGTCACTCCCGGATCGTGATCTGAAGGCCGAGGCCGCATCTGCAGAAACAGAAAGCCCCGAACCAGCGGTTCGGGGCTTTGTCTTGTCAGCTGAAGCTGGACGATCAGACCGGCTGGGCGTTCCGGCACTGCGGTGTGGCCTCAAACTTGGCGCGGCCCGCCTTCAGGCGCTCGGTGACGGTCTTGCAGCCTTCCGGCTTTTCGTCGCCCAGGCCCTGAAGTTTCTTGCAGATCTTGTCCTCGTTGACGAGGTTCAGCACTGACGCCTGGACTTCGAAACAGACCAGCGCGTCCTTTGTGTCTTCTTCAGATTGCATGAACTCGAGCCAGCCGCGGCCACCCGCATTGCCAGCCTGGCGGAAAGCCTCCTTGGCACCCGCCCGGTCACCGCGCTCGAACCGTGACTGGCCGATCCGCACCCAGAGGGTTCCGCGATCTTTCACGCCGCCTGCGCTGAGGGCCTTCTGGAGCGCCTCTTCTGTTTCTTTCCACTTCTGCAGCTCGCTGTAGGATGCGCCGAGACGCTCGTACATCGCCCCTCCGCCGCCCATTTCGGCGGCCTGGCGGATCACCGGGATCGCTTTTTCGTGTTCGCGCGCGACCTGGTAGAAGTCAGCGAGGAGCGACACCTTCTCGGTCGTCTTCCTGATGCGGCCGGCGTTCATTTCCTTTTCGAGGATGCGTGCCGCGTGATACGGCGCGTTGAACTGGTTGTAGAAGTTCACAATCCGCATCAACTCGTCTTCGGTCTTCAGCAGGCCGGCCAGGTACATGGCTTTCTGGACTTCAAAAGCCTTGTGCAGTTCGTCTTCGGCGAAATAGTTACCAGCGATCGCGTCCCAGTACTTGCGCTCTTCCGGCTTGCGCTCGACGAGCACTTCAAGGACTTCCGCCAGCTTCGTCTTGTTGCCGGTCTCGTTGTAAAGGAAAACCAGCAGGTCATAGAGCGGCTGGTCGAACTTTGCCCCGTCCTCGCGGCGCACTTCCTCAGCATAGCGGATCGCTTCCCTGAAGTTGTCCACGCGCTGGAAAAGTACCGCCAGCTGCCATTTCTGCTGACGGTCAGCCTTGCCGCCTGCGGCCAGCCATTTCTGCATATACTCCAGCGCGGACTTGAGATCCTCAAGCTGCAGGTAGATCTGGGCTATGTTATAATAAGTCTGGGCAATATCGGCGGGCGGAACATAGCCTTTGTTGATCGCATCGAGGAGATCCTTCACGGCGCCCTGACGGTCACCCTTCTCAATCTTGATATACGCCGAAATGCGGATGATCGCGCTCTCTTCGTAGCAGTTGAGCTCCAGGCCGCGCAGCTGGTTTATCTTCGCCAGCGCGGTATCGAAATCCTTGTTGGTGAGCGCAGCCTGCTCGGCTTCCAGATACAACTGGCCGGTTTTCGAGTTGAACTGTGTCTCGGTGCAGCTGGCCTGCGCAAGCGCGGCGCCTGCACCCGTGAAGCCAAGCACACCTGCAGCGATTGCGCCTTTGAGGAAAATTTTCAGTCGCATGGTTTTCTCTCCTGACCGCCTCTCAGCGGCAATCTCCCACTAGCTTGGGCGGCCCGGCGGTCTCGCGCTGCCTTGGGCCGGAGTAGAAGCCAGGGCACCGAACCGGCCGCTGCCCTGGCTTCGATTGTGGATCTATTCGATGTTGAATTCCAGAGGATAGACAACGTTGCGGCGCTCGACAGCCTTGCCCCGGACGATCTTCGGCGCAAACTCGACGCGCGACACGGCCCGCTCGGCTTCCGACTTGAACACCGACTCTGTGCAGGTTGCAGCCACGTTATAGGGCTTGCCGCGAGTATCCACGTCGAAGCGGACGTCGCAGCTGCCGGACAGGCCGCGTTCCTGCGCACGCTGCGGATAGGACGGCGTGGGCGGACGGATAGGCTGGGCGTCTCGGTCGGACACGGCCACCGGGTCAATTGCGAGCGACTTCATCCGGCCAAGATCGAGGTTCTGCGGAACAGCGCCGTCGATCTTCGGGGTTGGCAGGTTGATGCTCGACTTGGTGGCCGACTGTTTCGGCGGCGGTGGCGGCTTTGCCGCAGAATCGATCCGCTGCGGCTTGGCCCGCTGGCGGGTGCGCACATCGGAGTCGTTCGACTGGGGCGTGATTGCCGAGAGGACCCGGCTCTCTTTTGCTTCCAGAGAAATCTCGTTGACTGCAATCAGCATGCTCATGAACAGGAAGATCAGGATCGCAATTGGAGCCGCAATGGCGAAACTGATCAGAAAACGCCCGAGGGGACTGTTGAACATGGAAACCTCTCCCTAGTTGGTTTTCGCCGAAATGTTGATGACCGTAGATCCGTCGACCTTGTTGATGGCCTCCATCACTTCAACCATGGTCTCGGCGGACGAGTCGACGTCTGCCTGGACCACGATCTCGCCGCGCGGATTGTCGAGACGCATTTCCTTGATCGTGAAGCCCACTTCGACCATCGCGACTTCTTTCTTGTCGATAAAGACCTCATCATTTTCCGTAATCGCGATCAGGATCGCGAGCGGCTTGGCCTGGGCCTTGTTGTCGACATCCGGGCGCAGGACCGGAACGCCCGGTTCCTTGATGAACTGCGCCGTCACGATGAAGAAGATCAGCAGGATGAAGACCACATCCAGCATTGGCGTGAGGTTGATCTCGTCGGCGCCGCCGCCGGGAGTTGCGCGTTGTCTGCGTGCCATGTGCTGCTCCTGCCCTATGACGTCTGCGAGATGACGATGTTCACGCGGTCCCGGAACCCGGCATTGTATGCCTCGTCCCGGATTTTTACGATCACGCCGCTTTTCGCCTTCGGATGCGCCTGGATGATAACAGAACTATTGGGCGTTTCTGCGATGACGCGTTCGATGTTCGC
>CALGEF010000328.1 GCA_937881755.1 uncultured Acidobacteriota bacterium | reverse complement strand
CCGGATGTGTATGAAGGGGCGCCGACGCCGGTTGTCGCCTTCTTCGCGTCCGCGCCGAAGATGGCTTCGACGGTTGTCTTCGCCAACGTGCTCTTCACGGTATTCGGATCAGCGATCGACCAGTGGCAGATCATCGTTTCGATCATCGCGGGCCTGTCGATGATGATCGGTTCGCTGGGCGCGCTGGTGCAAACCAATATCAAGCGCCTGCTGGGCTACTCGTCGATTGCCAACGTCGGTTATGCGCTGGTGGCGGTCGCGGCGGGGCAGGCGTCCGGCGCCGCCGCGCTGCTCACTTTCTCGACGATCTACGCTGTCAGTTCGCTCGGGCTGTTCGCAGCCGTGCTGGCGATGCGCCGCCGCGGGGGCATGGTCGAAAGCATCTCGGAACTGGGCGGCCTGGCCCGCAACACCCCGGTACTGGCGATTGCGCTCTCCGTGCTGATCTTCTCGATTGCCGGCTTGCCGCCGTTCGGTGGGTTCTTCGGAAAATTCGAAGTTCTGCGCGCAGGTCTCGACGCAGGGCTCGTTCCACTCGCCATCCTGGTTGTCATCTCGTCGGTCATTTCGCTCGGCTACTACCTGAAGCTCATCAAGATCATGTGGTTCGATGAACCGACCGAGCGGTTCGAGCGGGTGGACGTGTCGGTGATGGGCACGGTCCTGCTTTGCTCGGTCGTCGCGGGCGCGGTGTTCATGGTATTCATCAGCGAACTCGGCACCGGCGGCTGGGCGACCTTCGCTGCGGCGGGGTTGGTGAATTGAGCGAGGTCTGGCCCGTTCACCGTATGGGCATCATCGACAGCACGAACACGGAAGCCAGGCGCCGGGTGGCCACCGGTTTCCACGATCAGTGGATCGTCGCGGACCAGCAGACTGCAGGACGTGGCCGGCTGGACCGGGAATGGGTTTCGCCGGCTGGGAATGTGTACGCGACCGCCTTGTTCCGCGAGCCGGGCGGGCTGCCTGTGGCCCTCCGCCTGCCGTTTGCGGCCGCTCTGGCGGTGAGCGATGTGGTGCTTGAACATGCGCCCGGGACGGATGTGCGGGTCAAGTGGCCCAACGATGTCAGGATTGATCGCCGGAAGGTCTCGGGGATCCTGGTGGAAACAGGTGGCAGCGGAGCGGATTTCTGGGTTGCCGCGGGAATTGGCATCAATCTCGTGCCGCCGCCCGAGAGCGTGACCCAGCCCGCCACCAGCCTGCTTGACCTCGGCATGAGGCCGGCAACACCGGTGGATGCAGTGCTTTCAAGCCTGCGCCATGCGTTCGCGCGCCGCGTCACGCAGGCCCGGGAAGGCTTCAGGGGGGCTCGCAGGGACTGGCTTGAACGGGCCGAAGCCCTCGGCCAGATGGTTCAGGTCCGGACCGGGGACACCCTAGCCGAAGGCATATTCGAGGACCTGGAGGACGACGGTGCCCTCCTGCTTAGATTGCCCGACGGAACATGCCGCTCCATAAGGGCCGGCGAAGTCGACATCCGCAGGAGCTGAGGGGCCATGTTGCTCGCCATTGACGTAGGAAACACCAACACCGTTTTCGCCCTGCATGACGGGGATGACTGGGTTCACAGCTGGAGAAGCGCCACCGATCCGACCAAGACCGCCGATGACCATGCATCGTGGCTGTGGCGGCTGGCCGACATGTGCGGCGTGGATATGAGCAGAACCAGGGGTTGCGTCATCTCTACCGTGGTGCCGCAGGCACAGTTCAATTTCCGGACACTGGCGCGCCGTTACCTGAACGTCGAACCCATGTTCATCGGAGAACCCGGCCTGAAGACCGGCGTCGAGCTGCGCGTTCGCCACCCCGAGCAGGTCGGTGCGGACCGGATCGCTTCGGCGCTCGGAGCGCATGTGAAGTATCCCGGCGCGCTGATCGTGATCGACAGCGGCACGGCAACCACCCTGGACGTGGTGGCCGCTGACGGTGCGTTCGAGGGTGGCATCATTTCGCCTGGCATCTATCTCTCAATGCGTGCGCTGCATGAGGCGGCCGCCCAGCTTCCCCGGATTGCCATCCAGAAGCCTGCCCAGGTGATTGGCAAGGATACAGTGTCTGCCATGCAGTCAGGTGTTTTTCTTGGATATATTGAACTGATTGATGGGCTCGTGCGGCGCGTCAAAGCCGAGTATGGTGATCCCATGACCGTCGTCGCCACAGGGGGGGTAGCCTCCCTTTTCGAAGGCGCGAGCGAAACCATCGATCACTATGACCAGGACGTCCTGATCCGTGGATTGCTGGAAGTCTGGAAACGGAACCGTTGAGACCTGATGCCCGATAGCGCTGCGACGACAGACGAACTCGTATTCCTGCCCCTCGGCGGATGCGGCGAAATCGGCATGAACCTGAATGCCTATGGCTACGGGCCGGCCCATTCGCGCCGCTGGATCATCGTCGATGTCGGCGTAACGTTCGGTAACGCGGCGACGCCCGGCATCGACCTTATCTGCGCGGACCCGGCCTACCTGGTCGGTGAGCACATCGATGCAGTGTTCCTGACCCACGCGCACGAAGACCATATCGGCGCCATCGGCCTGCTGTACCCGCTGCTCAGAACCAGGGCGCCGATCTATGCGACGCCGTTCACTGCCGAGCTGGTGCGCGGAAAGATGCAGGAGCGCGGGGTCGATACGAAACGGCTCAGAACCATTTCGCTGGAAGCTTCGGTCACGGCCGGACCATTTACCGTCCGCTACATGACCCTCACCCATTCGATCCCCGAACCCAACGCGCTGGCGATCGAGACGCCGGCGGGGATGATCCTGCATACCGGCGACTGGAAGATCGATCCTGAGCCGCTCGTCGGTGCGAGAACAGACATCGAAGGCCTCACCGCGCTGGGTGACCGCGGCGTGCTGGCAATGGTCTGCGACTCCACCAACGTGTTCGAGGCCGGCGAGGCCGGATCGGAAGACACCGTCCGCAAGGGGCTCATTGACCTGATCGCGCAGCAGACGGGCGCGGTTGCGGTGACGACGTTCGCCTCGAACGTCGCCCGCGTCAAATCGATCATCGAAGCTGCGAACGCGGCGGGCCGGGATGTCTGCCTGGTCGGGCGCAGCATGCACAAGATCACAGGCGCGGCCAAAGCCGTGGGCATCCTGCCCGCCAGCCTGGAATTTGTTGACGAGTCGGAAGCGGGCTACCTTCCTCCTGAAAACATCCTCTACCTCTGCACCGGCAGCCAGGGCGAGGCGAATGCGGCGCTGTCGCGCATTGCGCGCGGCGATCATCG
>CALGEF010000327.1 GCA_937881755.1 uncultured Acidobacteriota bacterium | reverse complement strand
GCAGCATCGCGTCTCGGGGCGGACTGGGACATCGAGATCCTGGAATCACATCACCGGCTGAAAGTGGACGCGCCCTCGGGCACTGCGCTGATGCTGGGAGAGGCCGCAGCCGAAGGGCGCGGCAAGCCGCTGAAGGAGATTCTGGCGCAGCCGTATCTCGGTCCGGACGCGCCCCGGAAAGAAGGCGAGATCGGTATGGCGGTACGCCGCGCCGGGGGTATTTATGGTGAACACGAGGTGATGTTTGCCTCGCCGCGCCAGGTGCTGCGCCTGTCGCACATGGCATTGGACCGGGCTGTGTTCGCTGAAGGCGCCGTGCAGGCTGGCGCCTGGGCAGTGGCTCAGCCGCCCGGACTTTACGGCATGGAGGATGTGTTGGGTCTCGGCCACACCGGTTGAGGAAAGCGCGCCCCTGTCGGCGGAATGCGCCTTGACGCGCCGCAGCATCGTGCCAACGTGCCGCTTCTGTTAAGTGAAACAAGCGTTCCGAAGGCACATGATCGGCATCGTGGTCGTCAGCCATGGCAAACTCGCGCACGAGCTCGTTGCGGCCGCGGAACACGTGGTCGGCCGGCTCTGGCGAACGCGTGCCGTCTCCATCGACGCGGACGAAGACCTCGAAATAAAGCGCGAAGCGATCCTCGAAGCCGTGAAAACCTGCGACGCCGGACGCGGCGTCATCGTGCTGACTGACATGTTTGGCGGCACGCCGTCGAACCTGGTGCTCTCGCTGCGCAGCCGCGCGCGAATGGAAATCGTCTCGGGCGCAAACCTCCCGATGCTGATCAAGCTGGCCCAGACGCGGGATATCCTCTCGCTTGAGGAATGCGCTCAGGACGCTGCTGAAGGCGGACGCAAGTACATCACCATCGCCTCCGATGTTCTCGCCAAGCTGCCGTCCTGCTGATGTCCGATCCTTTTCCGGCCGCGCGGCGTGCGACCATCGTCAATCGCAAGGGGCTTCACGCCCGTGCCTCGGCCAAGCTCGCCAAACTCGCTGCCGAATATGACGCGCAGGTCTTCGTCACGCACGAGTCCGAGACGGCAGATGCCCGCTCGATCATGGATCTGCTGATGCTCGTCGCGCACACAGGCTGTATCGTCGAGATCAAGGGCAGGGGCGCGCAGGCGGACGAGGCGGTGAACGCCATCGCCCGCCTGATCGATGAAGGCTTCGGCGAGAACGACGGCTGAAGGTCAGGCCGCTTTGCGCTTCGCCTTGCGCACTTCGTACTTGTTGAGCGCGTGCAGGTAGGCCTTCGCGCTGGCCACCAGTGTATCAGGGTCCGACGAGCGGCCTGTCGCCATGATACCGTCCCCGTTGAGACGCACCGACACGGTCGCCTGTGCGTCGGTGCCGCCGGTCACGGCATGCACCTGATAGAGTTCAAGCACGGCCTGGTGCGGTACGATCTGGCGGATGGCGTTGAACACGGCATCGACAGGGCCATTGCCGCGCGCGATAGCGTACTTTTCCTCGTCGTCGACGACGAGATCGATTTCTGCCGTCTGCGGACCATCCGTGCCGGCCACAACACGCAGGCGCTTGAACGCGATCCGTTCGCCTTCGGCGGCCAGCTGCTCGTCCACCAGCGCGATGATGTCGTCATCGAACACGTGCTTCTTGCGGTCGGCAAGATCCTTGAAGCGCTTGAACGCATCGTTCAGCGCTTCGCCCTCGATGAAATATCCCATCGATTCCAGCTTGTCGCGGAACGCGTTGCGGCCCGACAGCTTGCCCATCACCAGAGAGGTTTTCGCGACGCCGACATCTTCCGGCTTCATGATCTCATAGGTCTCGGCATTCTTCAGCATACCGTCCTGGTGGATGCCGCTCTCATGCGCAAAGGCGTTCTTACCGACGATAGCCTTGTTGTACTGGACCGGGAAACCGGTGATGCGGCTGACCATCGCCGAAGCGCGGGCGAGGTAGCCTGTGTCGATCGCCGTCTCGTACGCCAGCGTGTCGCCGCGTACTTTCATGGCCATCACGACTTCTTCCAGCGCCGCGTTGCCGGCGCGCTCGCCGAGGCCGTTGATCGTGCACTCGATCTGGCGCGCGCCGTTGGACATGCCGGCCAGCGAATTTGCCACCGCGAGGCCAAGGTCGTTGTGGCAGTGCGTGGACCAGATCACCTTGTCCGAATTAGGAATATTTTCGATCAGTCTGCGGATCAGGGCGCCGTACTCGTCCGGGTGCGAATAGCCGACAGTGTCCGGCACGTTGATGGTCGTCGCGCCCGACGCGATGGCGGCATCGATGCATTTGCACAGGAAGTCGAACTCGGTGCGGGTTGCGTCTTCCGCGCTCCATTCGACATCGTCCACAAGATTGCGCGCCTGGCTGACCGAGCGGCCGACAGCTTCGAGCACGGCGTTCGGGCCCATCTTCAGCTTGTGCTTCATGTGCACGGGGCTGGTGGAGATGAAGGTATGGATGCGCGGGCGAGCGGCCTTGCGCACCGCTTCTGCGCAGCGGTCGATATCCGCAGGCGTCGAGCGGGCGAGGCCGCAGATGACGGCGCGTTTCGACTGGGCGGCAATGGCGCTTACAGCGGCGAAGTCACCCTCGGAGGCAGCCGGGAAGCCGGCCTCGATGATATCCACGCCCATTTCTTCGAGCAGGTTTCCGAGTTCCAGCTTTTCATTGTGCGTCATCGAGGCTCCGGGCGATTGCTCACCGTCGCGCATGGTCGTGTCAAAGATGAAGACGCGGGGTTTCGTCGCGGGTTTCGCGGTGGTTTTCGAGGTCATGGGATGGCGGCTCTGCGATGGGTTCTGGAGAAGGGGGTCTACACTGTCTTAGCATCCCCTGGCCGCGCCTGCGCCCCTCAGATGGAGGCGACCGGCCCCGGCCAGGGGCCGGTAAGTAGCAGAAGAAGGGGCAAGAGTTTGCGCATGACGGCTTTAATCGCCGCATTTCTGCCCGTTGTCAATCGTGAGAGGGGCGGGTTCAGGAATGTCTTGCCAGGCCTTGCGGGCCCGCCGGACCACGAAAAACGTGACGCTGGCATAGAAAGCCAGGGCCACGGCGCCGAAGGCGATGGCGGTCACCGGGTCGCCCTGGAAGGCTGAAATCAAAGTTTTCCAGCCTACCGCGACCAGCGTAACCTTCGGAAGGATGCCGAGACCCATGCCGATCCAGTAGTCGCGGAATTTCGCGGCGCTGGCTCCGAACACCATGTTGACGATCAGGAACGGGCCGGCCGGAACCGTCCTAACGACAGCGCTGGCGATCAGGGCGTTGCGGCCGATCAAGACCGACAGCTTCTGGGCGCGGGGGCCGGCATAGCGGCGCACGGCCGCTTTGCCGCCCGCCCGGCCGATCCAGAAAGTCAGCGCCCCCGACAGCATGTTGGCAATCCAGCCGTAGATGCCGCCGATCAGCGGGCCGAAAACAGCAACGGCTGCGGCGAGCAGAGCAAACTGGGGTACGCCCAGCAATGCCGCGACGCAGAAAACGGCGACGACGGCCGGAAGGCCCCAGGGGCTTCCTGCGAGATTGCGCAGCCAGGCTTCGGCCTGTTCGAGTCCCGGCAATTGGCCAAGTTTTCCGAGGGCAAAGACCGACAGCGCGGCGGCCAGCAGGCCCAGCCCGATATACAGGGCACGGCGGGAAGCCGGGGCCGGGGCGGGGGCGTTCGTCTCGTGCGTCATCGCCGCTTCAGGTGCGATAGCGGGGAGCCGGCGTCAATTGCGCACAGGCAGATGGCCGGTCAGGCGTCCGCCAGCATCGCCTCGCTCATCGCCCAGAGCTTTTCGGCGTTCGCGTCGTCGGCAATCCAGGGCCGGGCGTGTTCCCAGCGCTGGCTGTCGGCGGTTGCCAGCTTCGCCACATCGCAGTCTTCGCAATAGACGCCGCCCTTGCCGGCCAGCTTGGGCGAGGTCGCGGCCCAGACGGTCGTGGAGGCGCCCTGCTCAGGCGTCTTGAACATGGCCTGCACCATGGGCGGGATCGATCCGTCGGCCGCCTTCCAGCCGAGGGCGACCATCTCCTCTTCCGGAAGGTGGCGCTGCAGCGGTGTGAAGATGCCGCCCGGGTGCACGGAAAAGGCGCGCACGCCGACATCCCGGCCGAGCAGGTCCACGCCGAGGGCGAACAGGGCGTTGGCGGACTTGGCCTGGCCGTAGGCCTCCCATTTATCATAGGTGCGCGCGGCGTAATGCGGGTCGTCCCAGATCACGTCTGAGCGGACGTGGCCGACCGACGACAGCGCCACCACGCGCGCGCCGTCTGCCGCTTGCAGCGCCGGGGCGAGCTTCATCGCCAGCGCCATGTGGCCGAGGTGGTTGGTGCCGAACTGGCTTTCCCAGCCCTTGCCAACGCGGGCGAGAGGCGGGGCCATGATGCCGGCATTGTTGATCAGGATGTTCAGGCCGCGGCCAGTCTCGAGATAATGGTCGGCAAAGCGGCGCACGCTCGCGAGGTCGCCGAGATCCATCGCGGCGATCTCGATTTCGCCCGCGACGCCCGCAAGCGCCTCGGCCGCCGTGTCTGCCCGGCGCGCCGGAACGGTCACCCGCGCGCCGGCGCCGGCGAGGGCCCGCACCGTTTCGAGGCCGATGCCTGAATAGCCGCCGGTGACGATAATGTTCTGTCCGGAGAGGTCGATGCCGGCGAGCACGTCGCGCGCCGTGCTCCTGGCAGGGAAGCCGGATCCGATCGGTGCCTGGTCTGCAGCTGCCATGACGTTTCGCCTTCCTCTGGTGCCTTGATGGGCTCAAGGTTAGCGTTGCTGCCGGCAAGGGGCTACTGCAATCTCTCTGGAAGCCTGCCCCGGCGATGCCTAAATTTGCCGCTAAGCCGACAAAACAATCTGGAGAGCCGGTCATGAAACCACATCTGATGCTGGGCGCCCTGCTTCTGAGTTGCGCCATTGCCTTGCCCGCTGCTGCGCAGTTCGGTCAGGTCGAGCGGACGCAGGCGGAAATCGCGCTGGAGCAAGCCGAGACGCAACAGGCGAAGTTGAAGCTGGCGCGCGAGGCGGCAGAGACTGCCTGTCAGGCGGGCGAGCTGGAAGGCTGTTTCAAGCTGGCGGACATGCAGCGCACCGGCAAGGGCGGCCTTCAGGACCTGAAAGCGGCGGCGAAGTCCTACAAGATCATGTGCGACGCGCGCGATGGCAGAGGTTGTTCGGGCCTGGCTTACCTGACGGTTCAGGGGCGCGGTGTTGCCGAGAACAAGACTGAAGGCCGCGCGCTATACAAGACGGCATGTGACCTCGGTGATGTCAGTGGCTGCGCGGCGTATGGCAATATGGCCTATACCGGCACGGGCGGACGCAAGGATGTAATCGGCGGCACGAATGCGCTGACAGAAGCCTGCAACCGGGATTATCAATGGGCCTGCACTCGGATGCGCGAGCTGGGCGTCTATGACCCGACCGAAAACCCGTTCGACCGGCTCAGGGACCTGCGCAACTGATCAGACAGCGGCGGCCTTCGGGGCGCCGGCATCTGAGGCGGGGGAGTCGGTGCGGGCCGGTGACAGCGGCGCGACGTTCGACAGGTCCGGTACAGAGGCGGCCTTGTTGATGTGGGCGACCGTACGCTCCGGTGCAATCAGCAGGTCGGCGCTGACAATGGTGCGTTCCTCGACGCGCATCGATGGTGAAAAGGCAACCCCTTCGAGACGCCCGCCGGTGCAGACCTCAAGGCACTTGCTTGCTTCAATGTCACCGCTGACGGCGCCGTGGACGATAAGCGTCGTGGCGCGGATGCGCCCTTCGATCCGGCCGGTGGCCTCCACGAGGATCAGGTCGTCGGAAATCACATCGCCGCGGATATGCGCGCCTATGATGACCGGGCCAACAAAGCGGAACGTGCCTTCGAGGCATCCGCCCGCAGCAATCGCATTTCCAAGACCGGATTTTGCCGGTTTGGCGAAAGCCTCGGGTTTGCCGGGTGTCGCAGCCATGACGCGGTTCCTTCATTAGGCCCTTTTCCACAAGTTAACCTATTGTTAACGAAAGAAGAAGGGTTCCACCTGGATGCTTGCAAGATTTGTGCGAAGGCCTTGGCTCGCGGCGGCGGCCCTCTTGCTGGGCGCCTGCGGCGCAGGCCGCGAGGGTCCGGACGTGTCCGCTCCCGCGCGTCTGCTGCCTCCCGGCGCCGAGGGCATAGACCTGTCGCACCATAACGGGCCGGTCGACTGGGGCCGCCTCGGCACCGAGCCGCTGGACTTTGTTTACCTCAAGGCGAGCGAGGGGACCGATCACATCGACCCGCGGTTCCAGGAAAACTGGCTGGCCGCCACCCGGCTCGGCTGGCAGGTGGGCGCCTATCACTTCTACCTTCTCTGCCATGCCGGCGCTCCGCAGGCGGAGAATTTTATCCGCCAGGTCGAGGTACGTCCGGGGACGCTCCCGCCGGCCGTTGACCTTGAACATGCCCATAATTGCAAGGCGCGCGGCGGACGCGAAGCGGCCCTGTCGGAACTGCGCGCGTTCCTCGGCGCGCTTGAAGCCGAATACGGCGCCTTGCCGGTGATCTACACCACCCCCGCCTTCCACGCCGAATGGCTCGCGGGGGAGGACTTCGAGGCGCACCCGGTCTGGATACGGTCACTCGATGGCGCACCCGCGCAGCGCCACGCGATCTGGCAATACTCGATGAAGGGCAGGTTGGCCGGTGTCGAAGGCCCGGTCGATCTCAACAGGGCGGCAGACTAGAGTGCCTTGCCCATCCGCAGCCCCGGCACGTCCACACCGCCAACCGAAGCACTGATGATCCGCTCGATCTCTTGATACCCGCAGGCGCGGTAGAGCGGCTCGCCCGCAAGCGTCGCCATCAGTTCG
The DNA here is from genome assembly GCA_937881755.1 of uncultured Acidobacteriota bacterium. Classification (GTDB taxonomy): domain Bacteria; phylum Pseudomonadota; class Alphaproteobacteria; order Caulobacterales; family Hyphomonadaceae; genus Hyphomonas. Next base: position 10,460 of record CALGEF010000327.1, on the reverse strand, counting down.
GCGCGGCGGAATCCGGCGCCGCGTGCTGCCTGTTCGCATAAGGACAAGACGTACCGGCCGAGGCCGCGCCGCACGAACTGCGGATGCGTGTACATCGCCCGGATCCGGGCGGCGTCCTTGCCAATCTGCAGAAGTGCGTGATTGCGCTGAGCGGTCGAATGATCGCCGCCATAGAGCGTCGCGCGGTGGCTCCATCCGCCGCAGGCGGCACGGCGGCCGGACGCGGTTTCGTGCACCACGAAATACGTGCCGTCTGCGATCAGCTGCCTGTCGAGCCCCATTATCGAATGGGAGACGGCGACCTGTTCGGGCGACAGGAAACCGCGCTGAAGTTCGCCGATTGCGGCGTCCATCAGCGCGGCGATCCCATCGGCATCCGTCTCATCTGCGAGGCGGTGCGTGAAGCCCTCGAGGAAGGGCTGTGGCATCCCTAGTTGCGGCTCTTGTCAACGAGGCGGTCATTCTTCGCCCAGTGCATCATGCCGCGCAGTTTCTCGCCGACTTCCTCGATGCTGTGGCTCGCCATCCGCTGGCGCATGGCGTGGAAGCCCGGCGCACCGGCCTGGTTTTCCAGGACCCAGTTGCGCGCGAATGTGCCGTTCTGGATGTCTTCCAGAACCTTCTTCATTTCCTTCTTGGTCTCGGCGTTCACGATGCGCGGGCCGGTGACATATTCGCCGTACTCGGCAGTGTTCGAGATCGAATAGTTCATGTTGGCGATGCCGCCTTCATAGATCAGGTCGACGATCAGCTTGGTCTCGTGGAGGCACTCGAAATACGCCATTTCCGGCGCATAGCCCGCTTCGACCAGTGTCTCGTAACCCGCCTTGATCAGCTCGACGATGCCGCCGCACAGCACGGCCTGCTCGCCAAACAGGTCGGTCTCGGTCTCTTCGCGGAACGAGGTTTCGATGACGCCGGCGCGGGTGTTGCCGATGGCTTTCGAATAGGAAAGCGCAACTGCCTGGGCAGAGCCGGTCGCGTCCTGGTGGATGGCGATCAGGCCCGGCAGGCCAAAGCCCATCTGGTACTGGTTGCGCAGCGTATGGCCGGGGCCTTTCGGTGCCGAGAGCGAGACGTCGATATCCTTCCGGGGGCGGATCAGGTTGTAGTGGATGTTGAATCCGTGGCCGAACATTATGTGCTGGCCGGCCCGCAGGTGCGGCTCGATCTCGTTGGCAAACATTACGGCCTGCTTCTCGTCGGGGACGAGGATCATCAGCACATCAGCCCATTTTGCGGCTTCGGCCGGGGTGACGACTTCCAGCTTCTCGGCTTCGCATTTCCTGCGGCTCGCAGAGCCTTCCTGAAGGGCGACCTTGATGTTCTTCACGCCCGAGTCGCGCAGGTTCAGCGCATGGGCATGGCCCTGGCTGCCATAGCCGACGACCGCCACCTTCTTCTTCTGGATCAGCGAGATGTCGGCGTCTTGTTCGTAGTAGATTTTCATGTGCGTTCGGAAGCTCCGCTAAGGGGTAAAGGGGATGGCGTTGGAAGGGATCCGTCAGGAAGAGGTGCTGCAAACCCAGCCGGGGCTGACATTGGCAATGCCGATGACGAGATTGTTGAGCCGGCTTACCGGATCGTCGGATCCGGCGTGGCGGGAAAAGTTGCGTGGGCCGTTTTCGGTATCGGCGCGGGTGATGATGTCATGGCTGTCGATCACGAGCCGCACGTTGCGCGAGCCATCGGGATTGACCGTCACGTCCTCGCGCGGCCCGTAGTCCGGCACATCAGAAGCGGCAGACTGGGTCAGCAACAGGCTCAGCGCATTGGCGGTATCGTCCGGCAGGTTGGCCAGCAAGCGGCAGCGCGGCCCGCGGCCTTCCGGCACCGAGCGGGCCTCAAGGCGCAGGTTCGGTCCTTCCGCGAGCACATCGTAGACATAGGCCGCGCCGCTCGGCGACGCCGTGTCGATGATCTCGATCAGGGAATTTGCGTGTGCGCCATACAGGGAGACAGCGCGGTCACGGATGACCGACGCGCGCTCGAGGTCGCAGCGCATTTTTGCGGTGTCGGGTCCGGCGTCGGCGGCGTAGGCGCTGTTCGACAGGGCGGGGTTGCATCCGGCGCCCTGCGCCGCTGCCGCAAACGGCGCGGCGCAGACCGCCAGGCCCACCGGAACGGCGCGCCAGGAAAAGGGTTTCATCCTTTCTCCTTCCCGCGTTTGATCGACAGGACACCGGTCCGGCTGACTTCGACAAGGCCCAGCGGGCGCATCAGGTCGACAAACTGTGTCAGCTTTTCCGAGGCCCCTGTGACCTCGAAAATGAAGCTCTCGTTGGTGGTGTCTATAACATGCGCGCGGAAAATTTCAGCAATCCTGAGCGCCTCGACGCGTTTTTCTCCGGTGCCGGCAACTTTCACCAGCGCCAGTTCGCGCTCGATACCGGTTTTGGAATTGGTGATGTCGATGACTTCAGCTACCGGCACGATGCGCAGCAGCTGCGCCTCGATCTGCTCGAGAATGTGTGCGGTGCCCTGCGTGACGATGGTGATACGCGAGCGGTGCTGGCTGGCATCGACTTCGGCGACCGTCAGGGAATCAATGTTGTAGCCCCGGCCCGAGAACAGCCCGACGACGCGCGCCAGGACGCCCGGCTCGTTGTCGACCAGCACGGCCAGCGTGCGCCGCTCGATCGCCTGATCGGCATGCGACAGGAAATAAGCTGATTTCGGCCCGTTGCCGTTACCGCCAATGGGCTTGGGTGCGTCGGTCATTGCAGCCTCATGGGTTGTGCGGCATCATCGTTAAACTTGAAATCGGGCCTGCGGGTTTCGAGTTTCGCGCGCAGTGCCCTCGATTTCGTAATGGCGTCGGCGCGGTCATCATCTTCCTGATCGTCATAGCGCTCAACAATCTCGTCCTTGCGGCGCGGATCCAGGTAGGCCTGTAGCTCGGACACCAGAAGCCGGCGGCATTCGTCGATGAAGGCGGCGCTGTCGTCGGAGGCGGGGCCACCTTCACGGGTCAGCGCTTCCAGTTCGTGATAGGTCCACATCAAGGCGTCGAGGATTGGCGGGCGGTGGCCGCGGTAAGCACCTTCTTTTTCGGCGCCCTTCCTGTCGGGGTTGAGGTTCGGAAAAAACAGCCGGCCCCGGTCCACCAGCGTCGACAGTGCCACCAGAAGGTTCGCCTTGTTAGCCAGGAAGCCGCCTTCATTGGTCTGCATCTGGCGGGTGCGGGCGAACATCGCGCAGCGCGCCATCGTGTCGATCGCAGCGTTGCCCCAGTCGAGGCTGGCGGCATCGATGGCCTGGCGCAGGTTGGCCGTCTGGAGTTTGCGCTGGCGCCTGGTCTCGCCGCGCGCGATCAGCGCGCTGATCATCGCGATGAGGGCCGAACCGACGCCGACGAAGACTTCAAGATAAGTCTGGCTGAACTGCAGCAGGCCCGCGACGTCCATGTTTGCCCCCACGCTTCCCGGTTCCGGGACCTTGTTGTGCTAGACGAGCTTACGGCCCGCTTCCCCGACTTCGTTACCTGTTATTTCGCCGAGAATCATCTGGTTGTGCGCAGAGCCTGACGGGATCATTGGCAGGCAGTTCTCTGCCCTCTCGACCCGGCAATCGAACAATACAGGGCCGGGATGGTCAATCATTTCAAGGATCCTGGCGTCGAGGTCTTCCGGCTTGTCGCAGCGGATACCGTGCCCGCCGAGCGCCTTGGCGAGCATCACGAAGTCCGGCAGGCTTTCCGAATAGGAATGCGAATAGCGTTCCCCGTGCAGCAATTCCTGCCACTGGCGCACCATCCCCATCCACTCGTTGTTGAGGATGAACACCTTCACCGGCAGCTTGTGCTGAACCGCTGTTGAAAGCTCCTGCATCATCATCTGGATCGAGGCTTCGCCGGCAATGTCGATGACCAGCGCGTCCGGATGCGCCGACTGCACGCCGACGGCGGCCGGTAGACCGTAGCCCATTGTGCCGAGCCCGCCGGACGTCATCCAGCGGTTGGGCTCCTCGAAATGATAGAACTGCGCCGCCCACATCTGGTGCTGGCCGACTTCGGTCGTGATGTAGGTGTTGCGGTCCTTGGTCAGTGCATACAGCCGCTCCACCGCATATTGCGGTTTGATGACCTCGGCCGAGTTTGCGTAGGTGAAGCAGCGCCGGGCGCGCCAGGTGTCGATCTGGTCGCGCCAGGCCGTCAGGTCCGGCATCTTGCGCTTCAGCGCCTTTATCTCGGTGATCAGCGCGTCCAGCGCCTCGGCGCAATCGGCGACGACCGGCACGTCCACCCGCACGATCTTGTTGATCGAGGAGGCATCGATATCGATGTGGATTTTCCTGGACCTGGGTGAGAAGGCATCGATACGGCCGGTCACGCGGTCATCGAACCGGGCGCCGACGCAGATCATCAGGTCGCAGTCATGCATTGCATTGTTGGCTTCGAAGCTGCCATGCATACCCAGCATGCCGAGCCAGTCGGGATGCGAGGCAGGGAAGGCGCCGAGGCCCATCAGCGTCGAGGTCACCGGAAAGCCGGTCAGCTCCTGCAGTTCGCGCAGTTTCTCCGACGCGCGCGGCCCGGAATTGATCACGCCGCCGCCGGTATAGAAGATCGGTCGCCCGGCCTTGGTCATCAGTTCGGCCGCCGCCCTGATCGCATCCGCTTTCGGAATGCGCTGGGGCACATAGGTCGGCTTGAAAATGCCGTCCTTGCCGACATAGGGACCGGTCGCGAACTGGATGTCCTTCGGGATGTCGATCACCACCGGACCGGGGCGGCCGGTCGTTGCAACATAGAAAGCTTCATGGATGATCCGCGCGAGCTGGGTGACGTCGGTCACGAGATAATTATGCTTGGCGCAGCTGCGAGTGATGCCGGTGGTGTCGCATTCCTGGAAGGCGTCGGTGCCGATCAGGTGGGTCGGCACCTGTCCGGTGATCACTACCATCGGGATCGAGTCCATCAGCGCGTCGGTGATCGGGGTCACCATGTTGGTCGCGCCGGGGCCTGAGGTCACCAGTGCGACACCGCACTTGCCGGTCGAGCGGGCATAGCCCTCGGCGGCATGGCCGGCGCCCTGTTCGTGGCGCACGAGAATGTGGCGGATCGCATCCTGCCCGTAGAGCGCGTCATAGATCGGCAACACCGCCCCGCCGGGATAACCGAACATCACCGATACGCCCTGTTCCCGGAGCGCTTCCACAACGATCTGCGCGCCGGTCATCATCCGGGGGGCGGTCGCTTCGTTGGCAGGTTTTGCCTTGGTCTTGGTCGTCATGGTGCGGGCTCGAAGGTCGGAAGGGTTCTGGGGAAGGTTCGGGGCATCGGCCAAACAAAAAAGGGCCTCCGAGAGGAAGCCCTTTTCTGTGCGCACCCGCAACCGCCTGCAAGGACAGGCAGCTACGGGCGCCGAAGCTTTACTACGGTCATTTTGCGCAAGGGGCGTTTCCTCGAATTAGTGCGATCAGGCATAATCTTCCGCATGGGCTGTGTCAATCTCCCTGTAAAGGGCAAAAATGACCCTCAAGCGGTCGTTCATCTCTGGGGAGGGTACCCGGGTCCAGAACGGAAACTGGCGTCCGATCCAGGTGAACTGCCTTTTTGCATAGCGCCTTGTGTCGCGCTTTGCATTTTCGGCGGCTTCTTCCGGGCTCAGCTCGCCCCGGGCAAACGCCGTCAGCCAGGGCATCCCGCAGGCTTTCATCACCGGCAATTCGGGGTCCAGCCCCCGCGCCACCAGCGCCCGCGCCTCATTCATGGCGCCCTGCATCAGCATGCCCTCAAAGCGCCGGTCGATCTTCTTGTAAAGCGCCGTGCGGGGCGGGGTCAGGGCAAAGCCCGTCCACTCGCCCGGCTGCAGCACCGGCGGCTGGCGCTCGGTCTGGAAATCCGTAAGCGACCGGCCCGTCGCGAGCCAGACTTCATAGGCCCGGCCGAGGCGCTGCCGGTCCCCGGTGCCGAGCCGTTCGGCCAGTTCCGGATCATGCGGCATCAGCCGCGCCCGCAAGCCGTCGGCCCCTTCCGCCTCGCTGATCGTGCGCACTTCGGCGCGGATCTCGTCCGGAACCGGAGGAATATCGGACAGGCCCTGGGTCAGCGCCAGCAGGTAAAGACCGGTGCCGCCGACGAACACCGCCCGCCTGTTCTGCCGCTGCAGCTTCTTGATCACGCCCCGAGCGGCTTCCAGCCATTCGCCGGTCGAATAACGCAGGCCGGGATCGACGTAGCCGAAAAGATGGTGCGGCACCCCGGCCATGTCTTCCTCGGTCGGGCGCGCGGAGATCACCTGAACGTCGCTGTAGACCTGCATGGAATCGGCATTTATCACCTCGCCGCCGAGCCGCCGGGCGACTTCGATGGCGAGGGCGGACTTGCCGCTGGCCGTGGGGCCGTGGATCAGGATCGCAGGATGCATTCCCAACACCTAGTACCCGGAATCACAGGTGCCTGATACGGTGGTTGTTGAAAAAGGCGTTGGCACCCTCGGTATTCTTCGACTCACGATTCATGGACAGCCGGTACTAGTGTGCTGGACGCGCGGCTGCGCGGCTGCCGGAAAACGAAAAGGCGGTAGCCCTGGGAGCTGCCGCCTTCCGCGCAGGCCTTGATTGGACATTACACCCAGTAAGGCGCGACCTTGTAGTAATCGTAGGCCGAGTTGCGGGTCGCGCGGCCGTCGCCCTGGGTCAACTCGTCGATGTTGTGGTACGGGGCAGCCTTCAACTGGTCCTTGGTGAAGGGCACGACGTAGCCGTCATGATCCTTGCTGTAGTCGAGTGACGACCAGGGAACCGGGTGGTATTTTTCGCCAGTGCCGAGAAAGCCGCCGAATCCGACCACGGCGAAGAGAACGGAGTTGTCGGTCTTGTCGAGGACGACATCTTCGACCTTGCCGATCTTTTCGCCCTGCGTGTTGTACACGCTGGTGCCGATCGTGCGGCTGGCGCGGATGGCGGTGGTGTGTCCAGTTTGGGTAGGCATGAGATTGCTCCGATGCTTGAGTTGCAGATACACCAGCAACGCCTCAGGCGCGCAGGGGTTGCGTTAATTCTGCTTCAGTTTCGCCTCGCCCTTTCCTTACGGGCGCCGCCCTGCTAACGCCCCGCGCCATGTACCAGATCACCGCCAAAGGCCCGCGCGGGCCGATTGAACTCGCCTGGAATGCGCTTGCCTGGGCCGATCCGTCACCCGCGGGCGCCGTCGATTCCAAGGAAGATGCGCGCGGGGCCTGGAGGCTCGATGCCTTTTCCGAAACGCTGGAAGAGGCTGAGGAGTGTGCCGCGATCATGCAGGAGGCGGCGCCGGAACTGACCGCGCGGATCGAGGAGATCGTCGAGCGCGACTGGGTGACCCTGTCACTCGAAGGCCTGCCGCCGGTGAATGCCGGGCGGTTCGTCGTCGTCGGCAGCCACGCGCTCGCCGCGACCTCGCCGGGCAAGACGGCCGTGCTGATCGAGGCGGGGCCGGCGTTTGGGACGGGACATCACGGTACGACGCTTGGCTGCCTTCTGGCGCTGGCGGATGTGCGCCGGCGACGCAAGGTCGGCCGGGTGCTGGATCTCGGGACGGGCTCGGGCGTGCTGGCGATCGCGGCGCTCAAAGTGGGCGCGGAGATGGCGACGGGCAGCGACATCGACCGGGACTCGGTTTTCGTCGCGCGCGATAACGCGCGCAAGAACAAAGTCAGTCGGTTCTTCGTTCACCATGTTCGCGGGGCGAACACGCCCAACATGCGCCGGCTGGGGCCGTACGACACGGTGTTTGCGAACATCCTGATGAAGCCGCTGATCGGCCTCGCGCCGGAAATCCAGCGCCTGTCTGCGCCGGGCGCGGCGATCATTCTGTCAGGCCTTCTTCACCATCAGGCAGCCCCTGTCCGCGCGGCGTTCGAGGGACACGGCATGCTGTTCCAGCGCAAGATCAAGCGCGACGGCTGGTCGACTCTGGTGTTCGCGAAAAAGGTCTAAACCCTCCCTGCCGCATCCCGGGAGGGGGGATGGGCGGCGAGGCGATCGCACTGGCGCGTTTGGCAGGGGGAGGCGCGCCGGTCTGCGATGCAGGTGGCTGGCCCGGACATTCCGGGACAGCGAGACTGAGGCTTACCGCGTGGCGCGCCGGGCGAGGCGGGACTGGCGTCGGGCCAAAAGGCTGAGCTCCGAAACCGCAGCGCCAGGCAGAGCTGGAGGACGCGGCGAAGAAGCCACTTCATTGACCTGAAGCGGGCGAAGGGCCTCGACAGCCGGGATTTCGGCGGCGGGGCGGATATTGAAGTCGAATTTCATGTTAATACCTTGTTTACCTTGAATTGCTGCGACGCAGCATTAATCCGTACGCGCCCATATGGGATGGCGCATCAACAAAACAGTATGGCAATCGTGGATTTGCCATGAAAAATTGCATAACTCACTTGCTTTCCGGCAGCGCCGCACCGGGTTAAGAGAAGTCATGAGACAGACATTCGACATTAAGGGTGGGCCGCAAGACGGCCGGACCCATCTTCCGCTCCTCCGCCTGAACTCGCCACGCAAGGCCTTGATGGCCTCTATGTGCCGCATGACGACGAGTACCAGAACGAATACCTGCCGGACGCCAATGAGCGCCTCGCCTGGGCAACCGGGTTTACGGGCTCTTTCGGTTCGGCCTTCGTGTTCACCGACAAGGCGGTGCTGTTTGCCGACGGGCGCTACACGCTGCAGGCGGCGGACCAGACGGATCCAGCACTGGTCAACGTCGAAGGCATTCCGGATCCTGGCGCGTTCGGCTGGCTCGCGAAGCAGAGCCTGGCCGGCAAGCGCGTGGGCTATGATCCGCGCCTCATGAGCCCGAACGATGTGGCGGCGCTGGGCGCGGCGGCGGCGAAGGCTGGCTGCGTTCTGGTCGCGGTCACCGAGAACCCGATCGACAAGGCCTGGAAAGGCCGCCCGCCGCAACCGATGGAAAAGGTCGTGCCGCACGCGGTCAAGCATGCGGGCGCGGCGCATACCGACAAGCTGGACGCTGTCGGCGTGCAGCTGGCAAAGGACGGGGCGGACGCCGCGGTTCTGACCTCGCCGGCCTCACTCGCCTGGGCATTCAACATCCGGGGCGGTGACGTAAGCTGTACCCCGCTGCCGCTGGGCCGCGCCATTCTGTATGCGGACGGCTCGGCGGAACTTTTCATCGACGAGGCGAAGACGGACGGCGCGCTGCGCCGGCATCTCGGCAATATGGTCACGCTGCGGCCCCTGTCGCAGCTGGAGGACGGGCTCGCCTCGCTGTCGGGCAAGACCGTGAGCCTGGACCCCGATGTAGCGTCGGCCTGGTTCTTTGACCGGCTCGCGGCCTCGGGCGCGAAAATCCTGCGCCAGCGCGATCCCGTTGCGCTGCCGCGCGCGTGCAAGAACGCGGCGGAGATCAAGGGCACGACGGCGGCGCATGCCCGCGACGGCGTGGCGCTGACGCGTTTCCTGCACTGGCTGGATACCGAGGCCCAGTCGGGCGAGGTCACCGAGATTGATACGGTGATGAAGCTCGAAGCCTTCCGCGAGGATCTTGGCAGCCTGAACGACCTGTCCTTTCCGTCGATTTCCGGGGCAGGGCCGAACGGCGCGCTGCCGCACTACCGTGTCTCGACGGCGTCCAACCGGAAACTGGCGCGCGGCTCGCTGTTCCTGATCGATAGCGGCGGTCAGTATCTCGACGGCACGACTGACGTGACGCGCACGGTACCGATCGGTCAGCCCTCAGGCGACATGATCCGGCATTATACGCTGGTGCTGAAGGGGCATATCGCGCTTGCGGCCGTGCGTTTCCCGGCGGGCACGACCGGCACGCATCTCGATATCCTGGCCCGCCATGCTCTGTATCAGGCGGGACTCGATTACCAGCACGGCACAGGGCATGGAGTCGGGGTATATCTCGGCGTGCACGAGGGCCCGCATAGAATCGCGAAAGTATGGAACGCCGTGCCGCTGATGCCAGGTATGATCGTCTCGAACGAGCCGGGCTTCTACAAGGCGGGAGAATACGGCATCCGCATCGAGAACCTGCAATACGTGACACCCCCGGCCGCCATTCCCGGCGGCGAGATTCCGATGCTCGGCTTCGAATGCCTCACGTTCGCGCCTCTGGCGCGCCGACTGATCGACGTGAAGTTGCTCTCGAAAGAAGAGCGGGTGTATGTCAACGACTACCATAAGCGCGTCTGGAAACTCCTGAACCGGAAGCTCGAAGGCGAGGTCAAGGACTGGCTCAAGGCGGCATGTGCCCGAATTTGAGGCAGTGGCTGATTTCCCCAAGGCAGATGCGCGCGGCAGTCTAGGTCGACGGGCGCGACTCTCCTAAGCAAAGGCAGCTTTAGGGAGCCTGTCTTGGAACTTGAAACGATGCTTGGCCGTGCACTGGATCTTTTTCCGGCGGATTGGAGCGATGGCGCGAAGCTCGCGGTGCTGGTCGGCGTTATCGTGGTATGTTTCGTCGTGCCGGTGGTGATCTTCATTAAGAGCGCGGCGAGGATGGCGTTCAA
>CALGEF010000326.1 GCA_937881755.1 uncultured Acidobacteriota bacterium | reverse complement strand
CCGTCTTCGGTAAAGCTGATCGCCGGCTCCTTTCCGGAAACGAGACCTGCGCCGCCCATCGCGTCCAAGGTCCAGTCCGTGCCCGCCAGCACCGGGATGGTCGCCGCGCGTTTTGCCATTACCTCCGTCCCGTTCGCGCCGGTCAGCGTCAGCACGCCGTCGCCGTCCACCATGAGGGCCGCATCCCCCAGCGGCGCCGCGCCGAGCGTCGTGCCGCCGCAACCGATCACCACCCGGCTATACCCGCCCGCCAGCGCCGGCGCCTGATATGCCACCGCCTCGGTCGTGATCGCCGTCGTCGCCATCCCGTCCGGCGCCTCGGGGACCAGCTTCAGCCGCAGCGCGGGCACCGCCGAGCGGTCCATCGGCCCTTCTTCCCAGCGGAACGTGTAGCCGCCCGAGGGCATATCGACCTTGCCCGCCACATGCACCGTTGCCGCCGCGCCAGGCCCCGGCATCCTGTTGATCCAGGCTTCCCAGTCCCGGCTGTCCAGCACGTCGCAGGCTTCCGGTTCCGCCGCGGGCGCGGGCTCCTGAACAACGGCTTCAACAGCCACGGTCTCCTGCACAGGCGCCTTCGGCGCGGCCGTTGCAGCGAGGGTGCCCGGCGCTCCCTGCAAGCTCTGGCAGCCGGCCAGCATGAAGACGCAGGCCGCCGCCGCGAGTGTGAAACCAGGTCTGGTCATGGCATTCCCCTGTGTGAATTGGTTTCGGCAGAACACGCCGTGACGGCAGACTCTGTCAAGTTAATGGCAGTTCAGCCGCGTGCCCGCCCCTGCGCGTAGAAACGTCCTTGTGCCAACAGGCTTCGCTGCGGCCACCGGTGAGCTGGCCGCGCGAACCCGGCCGGGTCTCAGGCGGGGCGATTCTCCCGCCCATGAAAACGCCTGACATGATGCCGCCAGCCTCGCTCCCGTTCACGGCCGAGGGGAGAACAATGCCCGCCAATTGACTTCCCCGCCAACCCGCGCCAATGGATGCCATGTCGAAACATACCTCTCCGAAGGCTGTCGTGGACGCGCTGGAAGCGCTCTACGCCGAAGCCGTCACCGCCCTTTCCGAAGCTCTCAACCGGTTCCTGCATGACGCTGCGCCGCCGGACGGCGAAGCCCGCGCAGGCGGCGCGTTCTGTTATCCGCAGATCCGCCTCGTCTATGATCCCGATGGTCCCCCGCCGCCGATTTCCCGGGCCTTCGGGAAGATGAGCGAGGCGGGAGTTTATGTGACCACCGTCACGCGCCCGGAATTCTTCCGGGCCTACCTGATCGAGCAGCTGACCCCGCTGATGCGCGACTATGACGTGGACGTTTATGTCGAGCGCTCGAAGTCCGAAATCCCCTATGCCTATGTCTGGGATCCCTCGCAGGCTGCCGGTCTCGAGGAGATCGCCCCGGCAGAGCTCGTGCGCTGGTTCCCGTCGCCGAAGCTGACGCAGATCGGCGACGAGATTGCCGACGGCGAACTGTTCGAGCCGTTCGGCGAGCGCCCGCTGGCGCTGTTCGATGCGCAGCGCGTGGATTTCTCGCTGAAGCGCCTGCAGCACTATACCGGCACGCCGGTGGAGCATTTCCAGCACTATGTTCTGTTCACGAACTATCACCGCTATGTAGACGCCTTCTGCGACTGGGCGCTGACGCAGCTCGGCGGCCATACGCGCTACGAGTCGCTTTCAGTGCCCGGCGGGCTGGAAATTGCGAAGCCGGAAGTCGACAGCCGCGCGGCCATCGAAGCCTCGCCCTGGCGGCGCTTCCAGATGCCGGCCTATCACCTGCGCGCCAGGGACGGCGCCGGCATCACCCTGGTGAACATCGGTGTCGGCCCTTCCAATGCGAAAACGATCACCGACCACCTTGCCGTGCTGCGCCCGCAGGTCTGGCTGATGGTTGGCCATTGCGGCGGCCTGCGCCACTCGCAGCAGATCGGCGACTATGTGCTCGCACACGCCTATCTGCGCGAAGACCATGTGCTCGACAGCGTATTGCCGCCGGAAATTCCGGTGCCGCCGATCGCTGAGGTTCAGGTCGCGCTGGCGGCCGCCGCGGCAGCCGTGACCGGCGAACAGGGAGACGCGTTGAAAAAACGCCTGCGCACCGGCACGGTGGTCACCACCGACGACCGCAACTGGGAGTTGCGCTTCACCGCCTCGGCCCGCCGGTTCAACAAGAGCCGGGCCGTTGCGATCGACATGGAAAGCGCGACCATCGCCGCCAACGGATTCCGCCTGCGCGTGCCCTATGGAACGCTGCTGTGCGTGTCCGACAAGCCGCTGCACGGCGAGATCAAGCTGCCAGGCGCAGCGAACCGTTTCTACGAACGCGCCATCAGCGAACACATCCGTATCGGTATTGAAACGCTGGAGCGCCTCTCCGTCGATGGCGGCGCGAGCCTCCACAGCCGAAAGCTGCGCGCCTTCGACGAGCCGCCCTTCCGGTGAGCGGTATCGACTGGCCCGCTCTGAAGTCCGCCGCCCTCGCGGTGCAGGCCTGCGCCTATGTTCCGTACTCGAACTACCGGGTCGGGGCTGCCTTGCTGACGTCTGGCGGCCAGATCATTGCCGGGTGCAACGTCGAGAACGCAACCTTCGGGGCGACCTGCTGCGCAGAGCGCAACGCCGTGTTCTCGGCGGTCACGCAGGGCCATCAGGCCTTCCGGGCCGTCGCTGTGGCGACGAACGGGGCCGAGCCTGGCGCGCCCTGCGGCATCTGCCGGCAGGTGCTGGCAGAGTTTGGCAGCGACCTCGAAGTGTTGTGCTTCACGCCGGAAGGCGCAGAAAATCGTTACCTGCTGAGCGAGCTACTGCCGCATGCCTTCAGGCTGAAGTAGGCCGCGCCGGTTTTTTCCTGCCGGTGCGCGGCAGGAAGAGCATGAACTTCGCCAGCGGGCGTTTGAACAGGAGCAGGTAGGCCACGTGCAGGCCGACGAAGACCAGCAGAAGGGTGCCTGCGGTTTCGTGGACTTCAGACAGCGGACCTTCCTTGCCGTGTTCTTCGCCTTCGTGTTCGTGGTCTTCGCGATGTTCAGCGTCGCGGTTGCGTATTTTGCCTTCGGCGCCCTGTGCAGGGGCGGCGCTCTCCGCCCGCGGGGCCCCAAGGCCAATCGAGCGGCCCTGGTCCATGGCGATTCCGGTTCCGGTAACCGTCAGTAGGCTGAGGGCTATTGCGAGCATCAGCACCCGGCTGATCGCCGGATGGGTGGCCAGGCTCTTGAGTTTCAGGCCTTCGAATTCCGGATAAAAACGCATCAGGCCAGCCTGGCGTTCACCGCCTGAGGCCCACAGGAGACGCAGGACGATCACGCCGGCGACACCATAGCCGAGCCAGGCATGGTAGGGTCTGATCTCGCCGGTGAGGTAGGCGGCGACCGCGAGGACAGCGAGCAGCGCATGGTAGAGGCGCATGCGGTACATGACATTCATCATTGGCAGTCTCCTTCGGGGCGAGGCTGGCAGGGGGGCGGTAATGTGCGCAGGCAGTCTGGGCGCCGCGCGGCGCCTGCGCATACGTAGTTGCCCCCTCTCATTCCCGCCCGGCAGACGGGATCGGACCTGCGCGCCAGCGCCGGCATTGCCTTGCGGCAAGCGGGCGGTTTCCGGGCCCCGCTTGCCCCGGGGTGACACTGCATTGTCACTGGACGCCGGGGCAGGCGCGATTTACCTCAGCGTGTATGAAAACGACACCGCCGCGCCTGCTCGCCTTTGAAACGATCCGCAATTTCCGCGATTTTGGCGGATATGACAGCCGGTTTGGCGGGCGGGTGAGGATGGGGCGGCTCTACCGTTCAGGCCACCATGCCGAGGCGAGCGAGGACGAGCTCGCCAGGATGGACGCGCTCGGCATCCATGTGCAGGCGGACCTGCGGCGCCCCGATGAGCGCGACAAGCAGAAGAGCCGGTTCAATCCGCCGGTGGTGATCACCCACGATGGCGGGCGCGAGAGCGAGGCGCCGCACATGCGGTTCCTGACGCAGGTCACGGTCGATGCCGAGGCTGCCGACGAGTGGATGGCCGAGTATTACGAGAAGGCCCCCTTCAAGGCGCACCACCAGGCGCTGTTCCGCGACTGGTTCGTGAAGCTGTCCGAAGCGCCGGGCGAGGCGGCGGGGCTGGTGAACTGCGCTGCAGGCAAGGACCGCACGGGCATTCTCTGCGCACTGACGCACCACATTCTGGGCGTGTCCGAAGCCGATATGCGGTCGGACTACGACCTCACCAACGAGGCCGTCGGCGTGAACCAGCGGCTGCCCGAAGCGGCGGCCCATTTCAACCAGATGATTGGCAAGGACCTGCCGGCGGAAGTCTATCGCCCGTTCATGGGTGTGCACCTGAAGTATCTCGACCGGGCATTTGGTGCGATCAACGCCAGGGCGGGGTCGCTGGACGGGTATCTGGTGGATGTGCTGAACGTCGATGCCGCGTTGCAAGCCGATCTGCGGGCGAAGCTGATCGAGGCCTGAGGATCGCCTGCGTCGGCGGCTTTCACAGGCTGCTCCTCGGCGTCAAGGTTTTCGTCCGGGTCGCTGCCAGAGGGAAATCCGGCTCCGGTGCGATTGCTCGTGAGGATCTTCGAACCGGTGCGCGGCATTGAGCATCAGGCCCCGAGCGGCGGACAACCGGGCGCCGGCGCTGAAGGCATCGCCCGCAAGCTGAGAGATCGGCGCGTTCCCGAATGACTGCAGATTCGGATCCCCGCTCAGGGATGAGCGGAGCTCAACCCGTGCGGAAAGACTTGCGGCCGAAGTAAGGGTTCGGACTTTCAGGGGGCGTATCGTCCGCCGGGGCTTGCGTGACGGTTCTGGTTTCATCCGTGGACGGATCCGTTTCGGTGATGCCTGCCTCCGGCTCAACGGCCTTCTCTTCGGCGGCGGGCGCAGCCGCCAGCAGCGTGCGGATATGGCCGATGGCGGCGCGGGCAGTGGAGACTTCGAGGTCCGCCACGGACTTGTCGAGGCGTTTGGCGAGCAGTTTTGCCTGATGATGCGACAGCGATTTCAGCTGGGCTTCGAAAATCTCCTCGCCGACCGCAGCGCGCAGGGCGATCAGGCTTTCGCCGGTCTGGCCGGCGGCGATCAGCAGTTTCTTGACGATGAGACCAGCGGCCGCGGCCCAGTCCTTGTCGGCGACGGCGCGGAAATCCGCCGAGGAATCCACCAGCGCCCTGATGGCGTTGAATCCGGAGGGGCCGCCGCCAAAGCTCATGCGAGCTTCTCCCGGACTTCGACGAGCAGGCTTTCGATGATATTCAGCGCGTCACCCGGCCATTTTGCCTGCAGCGTCGGATCCGGGCCGAGCTCTATGGGGTTGGAGGCGAAGCCCGATTTCATCGGGATGATGGTCTTGAACATCGCGAACTCGGTTTCCTTGGCGTTCGACGCATCCCGCATGGCGCCGAGAACAACCTGCTGGTGGGGCGTGTTGTCGAAGCGCGTAGCGAGCACGACGGGCAGCGTGGCGATATCCCGGTTACGCAGGTTCTTCATGATATCGCCCGTGAACAGGTCGAGGCCGAGCGTCGACATGAAATCCGGGATCGTGGGCACAATGATCAGGTGGCTGGCGGCGAGGACGGTTTCGGTCATCACCGAGATGCCGGGCGGGCAGTCGAAAAGGATGACGTCGTATTCCGCCTTTAGCAGGTTCAGGTCGTCTCGCAGGCGCCTGCCGACCTGGTTCTGCAGGGCCTCCATCGCGTAGCCCTTTGCGGTCAGTTCGAAGATCAGTTCCCGTTCCGTCTTGCGCAGGCGGGGCGAGGAGGGGATCAGGTCCAGCGGCAGGGGCTTGCCCTTGAAGGTGACATCGCTGGCATTGGTGACGATGAATTCCGAGAGGCGGCGCTGCTCTCCGGCAAAGAAGTTCTCCAGCAGCCAGTCAGAGATCGTGGCGTAGTCGTTGATCGCCTGAAACAGGTGTTCGTCGCCGGCATGGCCGAAGATCAGCAGCGAGGCGTTGGCCTGGGTATCGAGGTCGATCAGAAGCGTGCGCATGCCGGCGGCCGCGAAGGCTTCGGAAAGGCTGACACAGGTGGTGGTCTTGCCGACCCCGCCCTTGGAATTGGCAATAGAGATAACGCGGGCCGACATGGAGTTTCCCTCTTTCAGTCCAGTCCGTTCTTGCCTCGGGGTGATGGCAGATTTGCAGGCGCAAGAAAACCACTCGTGCCGACATTTCCTGAGGGAGCGACAATAAAAAAATGCCGTGACGATTCAAAGCATCGGGAAATAGCTGCTTCAAAACGGCCTTCTCCAATCCGGCGCCCCATTTGCCAGCGGCGAAAGATGCTGCGCGTCCTTGCAGGAGCGACCTTCGCGAAGTGGTCAATGCGCTGCCCTGCAGGGTCTCGGCGGGCTGCCAGTGGCGGATGTTACCCTAGGATATCCCGCCGTTTCCGGCGGCCCGGAAATACTTCTGCCGATGGCGCGATCCGGGTCTGCCGGAACAGGTCCGCCACCACCTTCTGTTCGAGGCGCGCGAGGCAGCAGGCCGCCCGCCTCAGCCGACAGCTGGCGTGATCGACAGCCAGAGCGTGAAGTCGACAGAAAGTGCGCAATATCAGGGTACGGCGCCGGCAGGAAGGTGAACGGACGCAAGCGGCATATTCCCACTGATACGGAAGGATTTCTGGTCCCCGCATGCGTCCACGCAGCCGACGTCCGGGACCGCGATGGCACGCGGCTGTCCCCGCCGAAGCGCGCGACCGTTTCCCCTGGCTGCGCCGCATCGTGGCCGGTGGCAGATATGCCGGGGACTAACTACGCAGCGCGCCCCGGAAGATGGAAGCATGGAGCCTCGAAATCATCCGGAGGTCCGACAAGGCCTGAGGTTTCGAGGTCCTGCCGCTGCGGCGGGTCGCCCTGCGCACGCTCGCCTGGCTCGGGCGCCTGGCTCGGGCGCCTGGCTCGGGCGCTCACGCAGGCTCGCAAAAGACCGGGAGGAATCCCTCGAAAGCGCCGTTGCATGGCTCTTCACCGCCAACATCCGGTTCATCACCCGGCGAATCGCAAGAGGCTGATTTATTGACGGTTTTTGTGACCCGGACTCTCGGGCCCCGGAAGGCTCTCCGGCTCTTGTCCGCGCCGGCTCTATGGTCAACATTGGTGCATCTTACCCCAGTTTACAGGTTTTCAATAACCTTGCATAACATCTCTTGATATGGATCTTCGACTAAACCCTTATGCCCCGGGGGCCGGCGCGCCGCCGCCCGAACTGGCCGGACGTGACACTCTGATCGAGAACGCGAGTATTGCGCTTGACCGCATCCGCGCAGGACGCGCTGCCAAAAGCCTCATCCTTGTCGGCTTGCGCGGCGTCGGAAAAACGGTGCTGCTGAACCGGATCCGCAATGACGCATCAACGGCAGGGCATTTCACCATCTGGATCGAAGTGCCGGAAGACAGGTCGCTGCCCGGCGTCCTTGCGCCCGCCTTGCGCGCTGGCCTGCTGAAGCTGGACCGGATGGCGTGCGCGGCGAGCAGCGCAGGCAAGGCGCTGCGGGCGCTCGCCGGGTTCATTGGCGCGATGAAGGTCAAATATGGTGATGTCGAGGTTGGGCTCGACATCGATAGCGAAGCTGGCCTTGCCGATACAGGCGACCTTGATGCTGACCTCGCCGACCTCCTCGAAGCAGCGGGTGAAGCCGCCCGTGACCGTAAGACCGCTCTGGTTCTCTTTCTTGATGAACTCCAGTACGTGCCGGAAGTTCAGTATGCGGCTTTGATTTCCGCGCTCCACCGCTGCGCGCAGCGCCAGCTCCCGGTGACGCTCGTCGGAGCGGGACTGCCTCAGTTGATTGGCCTGTCTGGCCGGGCCAAGAGCTACGCCGAACGTTTGTTTGAGTTTGTCCCGATTGGGGCACTGGGCCCGGACGCAGCGAAAGATGCCCTGGTCGCCCCGGCCCGCGCCTTGAAAGTTGACTATACAGAGGACGCGCTCGCCGAAATCTTCGACCACACAAAGGGCTATCCCTATTTTCTGCAGGAATGGGGCAAGCACGCCTGGGCAACGGCGGATGCCTCGCCGATCGACCTGGCAGACGCAAAGCAAGCGAGCCTCGATGCGCTGGACGAACTCGACGCCAGCTTCTTTCGTGTGCGGCTCGACCGTCTGAGCCCGGCTGAGAAGCGCTACCTTCGCGCGATGGCTGAACTTGGCCCCGGACCGCATCGTTCAGGTGATATCGCAGCGATGCTTGGCCGAAAGGTTGCGACAGTCGCGCCTGTTCGCGCGAGCCTTATTGCCAAAGGCATGATCTACAGCCCCAGCCACGGTGACACGGCCTTTACGGTCCCGCTGTTTGACGCGTTCCTGAAACGTACAATTCCGCTCGAATAGTCGCGTCTTTCAGATCGCTCAAGGCGCCCAAAGCCGCCCCGGGGTCTTCCCCGGGGCGGTTTCAGGCCTGGGTAACTTCGCGCCGCCGGGACAGCCGGAGCGGCAGGGCCCTGATGAAATGTAACTGACCTCCTGGACACACCGCGCGCAAGGGCACGACGGCCCGGCCGGGACCGGGCGGGACCGGCGCGCGTGTCCATGGCTTTCATTCGGGCCCGGAACACCTTACCTGTATGCAAGCAATCCTTTTGACGGCAAGGAGCCCCGTTTGGCGCTCGATCCATATTCCATTCTGGGCGTTCCCCGCTCGGCCTCCGAGGCCGAGATCAAGAAGGCGTTCCGGGCCAGGGCCAAGACGCTGCACCCCGACCAGCACCCCGGCGACAAGGTAAAGGAAGAGGAATTCAAACGCCTCTCGGGCGCGTTCGAGATCCTGGGGGATGCGGAAAAGAGGGCGAAGTTCGACCGCGGCGAGATCGACGGCGACGGCAACCCCAGGGGTTTTTCCGGCGGACCTGCGGGTGGCGGCGGGCGCTGGGAAGGCGGCAACAGCCCGTTCGGCGCGCAGGGCGATCCGTTCGAGGATATTCTTTCGGGAATGTTTGGCAGCAGCGCACGGCGGCGCAATCCGGGCCCTCAAAAGGGCCGGGACGTGCGCTACCGGGTCGAGATTTCGTTCGAGGACGCGGTCACCGGCGCGCGGCGGCGCATGGCGATGGCGGATGGCAGCGCGCTGGACGTGAACATCCCGGCCGGCATCACCAGCGGCCAGACATTGCGGCTGAAGAGCCAGGGCCAGGCATCGCCGTCCGGCGGCGCGCCGGGCGATGCCTTACTGGAAGTGGATGTGGCGGCGAGCCCGGTCTGGACCCGCGATGGCAAGGACCTGCGGATGGCGCTGAGCGTCGACCTGCGCACGGCGGTACTCGGCGGCACGGTCGAGGTGCGCACGCCCTCGGGCCCGGTCTCGCTCAAGGTGCCTGCCGCCACCAACACCGGCGCGCAGCTGCGACTCAAAGGCAAGGGCGTACAGATCACCCCGCCGGGCGACCTCTATGTCCGCCTCGAGATCGTACTCAGCGACCCGCGCGATGAAGGCCTGAAGAAATGGGCCGAAGGGCGCTGACGCCTGTCTTGCAGCGCCGCCGCAGGTGATTTTAAAGTCATAATCTTCAGGGTTTCGTGGGGCGGCGTGGCTTGGCAGTTCTCGCGCAATGTCAGCCGGAGGATGAGAGCGTTCGCTAGCTGACTGCAGCTGAACTGCGCCATTCACTTAACGTTCAGAGCCTTGCCAGCATATGGAGCCTCATGAAACGCGCCCTCGCCCTCCTCGCCTGTCTCGGCCTGATGCAAGCGCCCACCGCACTCGCGCAGGGCCAGGATCAGGGCTGGGGCAACCAGTTTTCGCCGGGCGAAGCGCGCGAAGCGGTCAAGGAAGGGCGCACCGTTCCCCTCAGCAGGATCTTCCAGTTGCTCAAGCGCGAGTATGGCGGCTACCAGCTTGGCGCCGATCTTTATTCGCAGGACTCCGGCAGCGCGGTTTACGAAATCGACTGGCTGACCGATGACGGCCGCAAGGTGCATGTTACGGTTGATGCGCAGACAGGCGCGATCCTCAGCCGGAGCGGCGGCTGACCAACGCGAACAGATGATGAAAAGGCGATACTGAATGAGAATACTTGTCGTCGAAGATGACGCGGATCTGCGTCGCCAGCTGGCGGATGCGCTGTCCCAGGCAGGCTACGCGGCAGACCTTGCGGCGGACGGCGAAGATGGCCAGTTCCTCGGCGAGACCGAGCCGTATGACGCGGTGATCCTTGATCTCGGCCTGCCGAAGATCGACGGCGTCAGCGTGCTCAAGGCCTGGCGCAAGGAAGGCAAGGGCTTCCCGGTGCTTATCCTCACCGCCCGCGACCAGTGGAGCGAGAAGGTCGCAGGCTTCGATGCCGGCGCCGACGATTACCTGACCAAACCCTTCATCACCGAAGAACTGCTGGCCCGTCTGCGGGCCCTGCTGCGCCGGGCCACCGGCCATTCGGCAGCGACGCTGGAGTGCGGCAAGCTGATGGTCGACACCCGCGCCGCAAGGGCAACCGTCAACGGTGAACCGATCAGGCTGACGGCCCATGAGTACCGTGTGCTCTCCTATCTGATGCACCA
>CALGEF010000325.1 GCA_937881755.1 uncultured Acidobacteriota bacterium | reverse complement strand
CGTCAGGGTACGGACTGAAGAACGCGCCTCGACCGCCCGAAGCCGCTCTGCGGCGCACTGCGCGCAGGATCGGCTGCCCTCAGGCGCGTCCACTCCGTAAAGACGAAATAGGCGGCCAGCGATCGTGCCGCTGTCACCATCAGGCCATGAGACGTATAAAGGCGCTCCATCAACGGATGGCGCGTGCTTCGCCATCATGATTGTCGCCTGATGTCGCCCAGCGGGACGTTCTGCAGCGACCAGGCCTGCAAGAGGGATGGCAGGGGCCAACACCCTGCAGACGGGGGTCGCAGAGCTCCCGAGCGGCCGGCGCAAGACGCGTAATCCAGGACAGTGACGCGAAAACTTCAGCTTGCCATGACGTGCCGGACCCGGCGCGACCGGTGTCCGGCGCGGCTTGCGCAATTGCGGAACACTGCCCTTCCGGTGCATGTCGAAACTTGCCTGTCGCCTCGGCCGGGAATGTCTGCGCCAAGGCGTCAGACAGGCTTTCGCAGTTCAATGGAATCTGACGCAATGGGTCGCAGGCCCTGCGAAGCTGGCTTCTATACAGGCTTGCGGACCGCTATACGCCCCGCATGACCCGCCCTCTGACCATCCTCGGCATCGAAACCTCCTGCGACGAGACCGCCGCGGCGGTGCTGCGGCTTGAGGATGGCAAGGTAACGCTGCTCTCCGACGTGATCCGCACGCAGCTGGAAGAGCACGCGCCTTATCTCGGCGTGGTGCCGGAGATTGCCGCGCGGGCCCATGCTGAGCTGGCGGACGCCGTGGTGGCGAAGGCCATGGCCGAGGCAGGCATCGGGTATGGCGCGCTCGACGGCGTGGCGGCGACCGCCGGGCCGGGGCTGATCGGCGGGGTGCTGGTGGGCCTGATGACCGGCAAGGCGGTGGCGCAGGCCGCCGGCGTGCCATTCATTCCTGTCAACCATCTGGAAGGCCATGCCCTCTCCCCCCGCCTGGCCGGGCCCTGTCCGTTCCCGTATCTTCTGCTGCTCGTCTCCGGCGGGCATTGCCAGTTCCTGGAAGTGCGCGGACTGGGAGACTATCGCCGCCTCGGCTCAACGATCGATGACGCGGTCGGCGAGGCCTTCGACAAGGTGGCGAAGCTGATGGGCCTTGGCTTTCCGGGCGGCCCGGCCGTGGAGCGGCTGGCGGCGCAGGGGAATGCCAGGGCGCATGAATTCCCGCGCCCGCTGCTGAACCGTCCGGGCCTCGAGATGAGTTTTGCGGGGCTGAAGTCGGCGGTCGCGCGCGTCGCGCAGGGCGCCGAGACGCAGGCCGAGAAGGCCGACATCTGCGCGAGTTTCCAGGCGGCGATCTGCGATGTGCTCAGCGAGAAGTCTGCGCGGGCGCTGGCGGTCTTTGACGCTGGCGGCGGCGAGACGCGGTTCGTGGTGGCGGGCGGCGTCGCGGCGAACAAGGCGATTCGTGCTGCGCTGGAGGCAGCCGCCAGCGCCAATGGCGCGCGCCTCATCGCCCCTCCCCTTCGGCATTGCACGGACAATGCGGCGATGATTGCGCTGGCCGGCGCAGAGCGTATGGCGGCGGGCATGCTGGCCGGTGCGGACGGACTGGACGCCGGATCGCGGCCACGCTGGCCGCTGGACGAGGCGGCGGCGCTGAGCGCCCCGGTCTATGGCGGCGGCCAAAAGGGCGCCAAGGCGTAATTTCAGAATTCGGGCAGAGAAAAACCGGGACCTGATGGGCTGGGGGAAGCCTCAGGTCCCGGCAGAAACCCGCAAGTGCGCGTCAGGGACGGTGCGCCGGGTGCGGGTGTCTGGCGCCTGCCGGCCAGCGGCAGGGCGCGTCACGTTCAGACGACGAAGTTGGCGAGGCCGAAGGTCGCCCATACGGTGAGCAGGGCAGCCGGAACGGCAGCAAGGAAGGAGATGAGGGACTGGCGGGCTTCGGTGCGGGAAGAGGTGGTCATGGCGGGGCTCTTTGGACTGCTGGAAGGCAACTGCTGCCGTCCATGAGCCTCATATAGCACCGCCCTGAACGATGGTCAATGAACAAAATCGTTTTTATTCACTAATCAGCCTTCAGTGCCGCGGCGGGCAGAAGCTTGCCGGTGACCGGGCAGACTTCGCCGGCCCGGGGAGTGATCCCGTCCCAGGCAGCAGGAACCGCGGCTCCGGGCGAAAGGCCGGCGAGGAGCAGGTCCATCACGCCGTCCAGTTCGCGCTGCAGTTGCGGCAGGGTCAGCTTCGAGAAGAGCTGCGGGAACCGGAACTTCATCAGGGCGGACAGCCACATCTCAGCCGTCTCGTCGGGATTCGCGAGGGGGCGGAATTCACCGGCAGCGACGCCTTCATCCATGATCCGGACGAGGAAAACCCGCTCCTGGGCGAGCTTGTCGTTCATGTAGACCGGACGTTCCTTGCTGAGCACTTCGGCCACTTCGAGGATCTTCGCTTCGTCCTCGATCGCCGAGTAAGTCCGGGCAAGGTCATAGTGAAAGAGTTCGCGCAGCCGGTTGGCGGCGGTGTCCTTGCGGGCAACGATCTGGGAGAAGGTGAGGTAGGATTCCTCATTGAACTTCTGCGCCATGGCTTCGGCGATATCCAGCTTGGACGCGAAGAACCGGTAGATGTTGCCGGCGGACATATTACAGTCGCGGGCGATCTCCGCCATCGTTGTCTTCGAATAGCCGTAGTGGAGGATACGCTCCACGGCGGCCATGAGGATCTGCTTGCGGGTATCGTCGGTCGGAGTCGAGGTCATCGACGCATCTTACACAGAATGATTGAATAATCAATATACCGTTCAGCGTCCACTCGCAGGCCGGGTATTTCCGGGGCGGCAGCACCCTTCACCACACCCATAGTCGTCGCAAAGTGCCTGTGGCATAGCGGGCAAAACACGAAGAAGGAGGGTTCGTCATGGCGCTTTTCTGCCTGCATTGCCTGGATAACGAAACGGACGGGGCAGCCCTGCGGGCCGCCGCCCGGCCGGCACACCTGGAATGGGCAGGCGGGCTCGGCCCGGTCGTCCGGATGGCGGGGCCCTTGCTGGACGCCGAAGGCCGGATGGTAGGCTCGGTCTTCCTGATCGAAGCCGGGAGCCTGGCGGCCGCCAGGGCGCTCAACGCCGCCGACCCCTACTCGAAGGCCGGCGTCTTCGGAAAAGTGACAATAAACGAGACCCGTTGGGCAATAGGTGAGGGCAAATCGGCATGAGACAGTTCGTTTCCGGTAATCTTAACTACTCAAGCTGGTCGATCCGGCCGCTTCTGGTGGCCCGGAAAGTTAACCTGCCGGTCGAAGAAGTCATCGTGCCGCTGGATTTCCCCGAGACAACCGCGCAGCTGAAAGCGCTCAGCCCGACGGCCAAAGTGCCCCTGCTGATCTGGGACGGGACCGAGATCTGGGAAAGCCTCGCGATCACCGAGTTCATCGCTGAATGGGCCCCGCCCGGCGCCGTATGGCCTCTGGAGCCGGAGAAACGCGCCGTCGCGCGGGCTGTCAGCAGCGAGATGCATGCGGGGTTTCAAGCCATCCGGCAGGCCTGTTCAATGGACATCCGCTCGCGCCACCCAGCCCCTGACATGACGCCGGCGCTGGAGGCAGACATTTCGCGCCTTCAGACAATGTGGTCAGGCCTGCGGGCCAGGTATGGATCGGGCGGCCCGTTCCTGTTCGGGGCCTGGTCAGCGGCCGATGCGTTCTACACGCCCGTCGTCACGCGGTTTCGCACCTACGGCCTGCCACTGAGCGGCGCGGCGGCAGAGTATTCGGCGGCTGTTCTGGAAGACCCGCTGTTCCGCGCCCTCGAGGAACAGGCGAAGCTCGAGCCGTGGTGGATCAGATATGGCCCGGGCGGGAGCGGGCGCTCAACCGGCTATCTCAAACCGCAGGCGGCGTCATGAAATCGTAGCCGAGGTCGTAGCGGAAGAGTTCGCGTACGCGGCTGGCATAGATGTCCATCGCTTCGCCGGAGAATAGTTCCTGCAGCGATTGCTGCCGGTTCTGCAGCACGTTGGGCTCAGCTTCCGGATCGACCTTCAGCGCCATCGCTTCCTTGGTGCCGGCGGCTACGGCAGCGTCAAGCGCTTCCGGCGTGAGCGCGATGGCCCAGTGACGGGCGATGGCTTCCAGCGTGCCGCGCGGGTCGGCGCGGGTGGATTCGTAGTGCACGCGCAGGATCGACGACGGATACGCGGCCTCGACTTCCCCCCAGCGGTTCCAGAAGCGGGCGAGCCAGTAGAGATCGCAGCGGTAGCGTTTGCCGTCCGGATCGCCCTTCAGGTACTCGAGCCAGTCGACCTGGATGTCGTATTCCCACTTGGCATGGTGGGAGACGAGGATCGACATCGGATGGCGCACGCAGAGCGCATAGGGCGGCAGGCGGCCAAGACGCCTCGCCCAGCCCCAGTCGGCCAGCTGGTGCGGGATCGTGTGGCTGAAGGCGAGACGCGGCAATGGCGGCAAGACGGGGTTGTCCTTCGGCCAGCCGATAAAGGGCCGCACGGCATTTTCGGAGAAGTATACGGGCCGATCGATGCCGTGCGTGTCGGCCAGCGCCACCGCAAGCATGTACTTTACCCAATGGGTCCCGGAGTTCTTCGACGTGACGAGAAACCCGTCAAATGCACCGTGCCGGAGCACGGAGAAATTCATCCAGTTATCGTTCCAGACCCGTGCGGCGTAGCTCATTCTTCCGCCTAGACCAGCCGCATTGGCGGTGCAAGATCAGGTCTTCAGGCCGGCCAGATCGCGGTAAACCTGAAGCAGGGCGAGCTGCGCGCGGGTCGGCACGCCTTCGGCTTCGGAGACCGCGACGAGCATCGCGTCGAGATCGATCACTTCCTTGGGGCCGAGCTGGGGCGCATTGACAATCAGCTTGCTGAGCTGGGTCATCGTGACCGTGGCGGGCGGGCAGGATTGAGAGACCCAGGCGGCGTGCGCGGCGAGGTTTTCGG
>CALGEF010000324.1 GCA_937881755.1 uncultured Acidobacteriota bacterium | reverse complement strand
TGCACGATCTCCTCTTCGTTCCTGCCGAAGTCGATATCGTTCACCGGAATTGCCCCGCACCGCCCGAGCCGGATGCCCGCCACCTTGCGCACCTCCGGGTTCGAGGTGATTGTGAACATCATCCGGTCGAGCCGGTAATGATACTCGCCCACATCCTCCAGCATCAGCACATACCCGCTCAGTTCCGGCAGCCAGCCGGTGCCGATCAGGCTCGCGAACACCGAAATATTGAACGCCGCATACCTGCCCGGCGCCCGCGCCGCTGCATCAATCCCCGCCCCATCATCCGTACCCGCCAGGAAGCCGAGCGACCGGCGCACCGCCGCCTCGCCGCCTTCGCGCAGGATATCGGCTGGCATCGGCCCGTGCGCCACCCGGCCGACACGATCGCGCGCCAGGCGTGCCAGCAGGCTGCCCGCATCGCTATAGCCGAGATAGGTCTTCCGCCGCGCCGCATCGCCGAGGTTGTCGAAGGCCAGGTCCAGAATCCGGCACGCCCCATACCCGCCCCGCGCAAACCACACCGCATCCAGCGAAGGATCATTCGCATAGTCAGCAAACGCCGCCGCCCGCGCAGCATCCGGCCCCGCAAAATGACCCTCCCGCAGGAAACATTGCGGATGAAACACCAGCTCCGCGCGGTCGCCCGCCAGCGCGCTGACGCGCTCCGCCACCCCCCGGTCAATCGCCCGCCCCGGCCCGACAATCCCGATGCGTGTCATCTTTGCGTCCATGTCACTCTCCCGGAGCCGCCAGCACTTTTAAACCGGCATTCCCGGGAAATTGGAACAGGCTATAGCAACCTGACCTGGCCGGGCAGGCGACCGTGGCAGGCAGGATAGTGCTGTCCGGCCGGCCGTTGACCGGCTAGATTTCTGTTTTGCCCAAACGGCGCAGAGACAGAAATACGGGCCGGATTTTTCTATTGCTCTCCGGAGCGCTCGAAGTCGGCTTCACGACAACGCTGCGCCTGCTGCTGAAGGCGCCCGGCCGCGTAGCGCTGAATGTCATCTTCGCGGCGCTGATCATAGCAGGCTTTGCCTGCCTTCAGCAGGCGGTGAAGACGGTGCCACTCGGCACGGGATACGCCGTCTGGACCGGTATCGGCGCCGTCGGCACGGTCCTTGTCGGCGGCCTGTTCTTCAACGAAAGCCTGCCGCCCGTCCGGCTCGTATTGATCGGATTGATCATCGTCGGGGGCACCGGGCTGAAACTGCTAGAGCACTAAAGCGATGTGCCCGGGAATTCCGGTGCTATAGACAGGCCCCATGACACATCCGACTCGCTATTTCTTCTGCGGCATCGGCGGCTCCGGCATGTTGCCGCTGGCTTTGATCCTGCTCGGCCACGGCCACACCATCGAAGGCTCGGACCGGTCGCTTGACCAGGGCCGCACGCCCGCGAAGTTTGACTATCTCCGCAGCCAGGGCATCCGCCTGTTCCCGCAGGATGGCAGCGGCGTGACCAGCCCCGAGCAGATCGTCGTCGCCTCGGCCGCCGTGGAAGATACCGTACCGGACATTGCCGCCGCGCTCCGCGTCGGCGCGAAACGGATGAGCCGGGCAGACATGCTGTCGGCCCTGTTCAACGCCGCGCCCTTCGCCATCGGCGTGGCGGGCACGAGCGGCAAGTCCACCGTCACCGGCATGATCGCCTGGATCCTTCACCATGCCGGCAGGAGCCCCACGGTGATGAACGGCGCGGTTATGAAGAATTTCCGCACGCCCGAGGCTCTGTTCTCCAGCTCCCTTGTCGGCAACAGCGGGATTTTTGTTTCGGAAGTGGATGAAAGCGATGGCTCGATCGCGGCGTACAATCCGCGCGTCGCCGTGCTGATGAACATCGCGCTCGACCACAAGACGATGGACGAACTACGCAGCCTGTTCACCGGCTTTGCCACGCGCGCGCAGGATGTCGTTCTGAACCTCGACAATGATGAGACGGGGCGGCTCGCGGCAGAATTCCCGAAAGCAATCACCTATAGCCTCGACAATCCTGCTGCGGGCCTTACCGCCAGCGAGATCATGCCCGCGCCGACCAGTATCAGCTTTACCGTACACGAACGATCATCCGGCGCGTCAGCCGCGATGCGCCTCGCCACCCCCGGCCGGCACAATGTCTCCAATGCCCTCGCCGCGATCGCCGCCGCGATGACCTGCGGCGTCACGCTGGCACAAGCCGCCGCAGCGCTTGGAGAATTTGCCGGCATTGCCCGACGCTTCGACATTGTGGGAACCGAAGGCGGCATCACCGTGATCGACGATTTCGGCCATAACCCGGACAAGATCGCCGCCACCCTGCGCACCGTCAACCAGTTCCCCGGCCGCGTCCTCGTGATGTTCCAGCCTCACGGCTTCGGCCCGCTGAAAAAGATGCGGCGCGAGTTCGCCGGATGCTTCGCCGAAAATCTGGGTACGGAGGATATTCTCCTGATGCCGGAGCCCGCCTATTTCGGCGGCACGGCAGACCGCTCCGTCGCCAGCCAGGACCTCGCCGCCGACATCTGCGCCCTCGGCCGCCGCGCCGAAGCCCTTGCCGATCGCCCCGCCTGCGGCGCGCGCCTCCTCGAACTGGCAAAGCCCGGCGACCGCATCCTCATCATGGGCGCCCGCGACGACACCCTGACGACCTTCGCACAGGAGCTGCTCGCCGCTCTGAAGCCGAAGACGTGAAGCGCGCGGAACCTGCGCCTGTATCGCGCGTCACTCCGGCCGCCCCGGCGAAGCGATAAAATCTGACAGAATCTGAGACTGGACGGCGAACGCCCGGGTACCCGGCGAGACGAGTTCGACATGGCCTGTTGCGGGAATGACGACCCATGAAGCGGCGTCTCCCGCGCCCTGCGCCCTGCGCGTCAGCGCGTCGCCCAGCATCGGCGGGGCAATCCTGTCCTCGCTCCCGTTCACGCTGACGAAGGCCACCCCCAACGGAAACAGCCGCGCGGGCGAAGTATCCGACAGCGGATCCGGCCGCTCCGGCGAGGCCGGGCCGGTCAGCTTATCGTAGATCGCATCAAGGCAGCCCGTCGCCGTGACAGGCCGCGAAGCCTCCAGATCAGCCAGGCCGCCCGAGACCACAACACCTTGAAATTGCAGCGGAGCGGACACCCGCAACGGGCTGCCCTCCGGCAGCTTCGAGCGCGCAGCCAGCCACAGGATCAGATGCCCGCCCGCCGAATGCCCGATCCCGGTCACCCGGGAGAGATCGAGATTGTACTCAGCGGCATGCTCCCTGAGCTGGTCCGTCGCCGCGCCGGCATCCAGGAACGTGCCCGGATAGCCCCCGCCGGCCTCGTCGACACCCCTGTATTCGATGTTCCACACCGCCCAGCCCTGCTGGCGCAAACCGTCCGCCATCCAGTCCATCAACGCCCTGTCGGCAATGGATTTCTGCCAGCACCCGCCATGCACCATGACAACCACCGGATGCGGCCCCGCTCCCTCCGGAAGCCAGAGATCCACGATATCCGTCCCCCCCTCGCCCCATCGGATCGAATGAGACGCCGCCGGACGCGGCAGGGCTGAAAGATCGTCCCAGGTCATCAGCTTTACCGGCTCAGCCATGACAGGTGCCCCGGAAGCCGCCGCCTCTTCCCGCGCCGGCGCGCAAGCGGCCAACAGGGCAAACGCCGCCGCTGCAAACTGTTGTTTCCGCACGCTTCTCTCCCTTGCCGCCCGGGGCTTCGCCTCTACTGTTGCGGGCTTCACCCCACGAGGCAAGCACCGGCATGATCAAGGCCCCCACCACGCGCGCCGAAGCGCTGCAGCGCGACGCCGCCGATCCCCTGGCGGACCGGGCCGCACTGTTCGACCTGCCGGACGGCGTGACCTATCTGGTCGGCCATTCGCTCGGCCCGCCCCCCAAAGGCGCGCGGGACCGGCTCGCCGGCGCGCAGGCGGACTGGGCCGGCGACCTCGTGCGCAGCTGGAATTCGGCGGGATGGATTGATCTGGCCGAACGCACCGGCGACCGGCTTGCCTCGCTGATCGGCGCGCAGCCCGGCGAAGTGATCGTGGCCGACAGCGTGTCGGTCAACCTGTTCAAACTCGCCGCCGCCGCGCTGCCGCAGGCGAAAACCTACGCCTTGTTCGTTGAGGAAGACGAGTTTCCGACGGACCAGTATATTGCCGCGGGTCTCGGCGGACTTTCGGGCGCCGAGGTACGCCTGCTGGCGCCGGGTGGCAGCTTCGGGGCGCTGACGGCAGGCGGCGTGGTGATCAAAAGCGCGGTAAATTATCGCTCCTCTGAAGTGGCCGACATCGCGGCGCATGAGCGCGAGGCGCGGCGTCATGGGGCACTGATCATCTGGGACCTCAGCCATGCGACAGGCGTACTCGACCTGAAACTTGCAGCAGACGGCGCGGTGCTCGCGGCGGGGTGTACGTACAAATATCTGAATGGCGGACCGGGTGCACCGGCCTTTGTGTTTGTGTCCGGAGAGCTGTCGCCGAAGCTCGCCAATCCCCTGCCCGGCTGGATGGGGCATGCGGCGCCGTTTGCCTTTGACGGCAGGTACGTGCCGCGAGACGGCGTCGCGCGCTTTGCCAGCGGAACGCCGCCAATCCTGTCTCTGGCCGCGCTCAGCGGGGCACTGGAGGCGATCGAAGGCGCAGGCCTTGGCCAGCTTCAGGCCAAGGCGCGGGCCCTTGGGGCGCTGGCGGTCGCGCGGGCGCAGGCGATGGGGCTGGACGTGCTCAGCCCGGTGGAAGACGGGCGGCGCGGCGGGCATGTCAGTTTGCGGATTGCTGACGGCTATCCGGTGGTGCAGGCTCTGGCAGCGCGGGGCGTGATGGCGGATTTCCGGGCGCCAGACACGGTGCGGTTCGGCTTTTCGCCGCTTTTCCTGAGTTATCAAGCGGCCTGGAACGCGATGGCGGCGCTGGCCGAAATTCTTGAGAGCCGGAGCTGGGACCAGCCGCAGTTCCGCGCGCGCGCAAAAGTGACCTGATCAGTCCGGAAGTCCGGACGTCCAGCGTGTGCCGAGCCTGTCCCTGATCAGCGCGCGAACCGCTTCGGAGTGAACCCCGAAGTCTTCCGCCGGCAGGACGATATCCCCAACGCCGCAGACGGGGCCCCGCGATCAGATTGACCGGATCTGTTATTGACATTAATAATGCCACAACACCGCCCCTA
>CALGEF010000323.1 GCA_937881755.1 uncultured Acidobacteriota bacterium | reverse complement strand
CCCCCGGCAGGCTGAACGCCGTGCCGGTGTGCGCCCGCAAGTCGCTGTCGAGCGCCGCACCGCTGGCCGTCACCTTACCTTCGAAACCTGCCTTGCCATCCGCGCTGCGTTGCATTTCGCCTGCAAGCGAGAGCGACGTCACCGAGCCGGCCGGACCGGTCACAATGCCGGTCGATGCGATGAAAGGCCCGGACACGTCTCCGGCGCGCCCGGCAAGTTCACCGTTGAACTGGGCGGAATTGAACGTGTAGCCCGAAAGTGTCAGGCTGGCCGCCTCGCCCTGGAACACGGCTCCGGAAATTTCGTTCAGTATGCTGAGTATAAACGCATCCGGCACGGCTGCAAACTCGGCCCGTCCGGTAGTGCGGATATCCGTGGCGCGCAGGTCCGGTGAAGTAACTCGCGCGGCACGGAGCGACCATTCGAAAGCGCCCGGATGGCCGGCATCTTCATGGAATTCGGCGCGGGCCAGCAGATCGAACTCGTCGAGGCCGTAATCTTCGTGCGCGGCCTGGCTGATAGTGACGCCCAGCTCTGCATCGACCTTGCCGCCTACTGCGCGCATATCCAGCCGGCCCTCCCGCAAGTCCGCGCGCGCGAGCGGGTTGGACAGAACGCCGGGATCGAGCTGTAGCGACAGCAAGCCGTTGCGCGGCAAGGTGCCGGACACGTTCAGCGTGGCGCTCGCCTGCCCGGCGGGCGTATCGAGCAGGATGCGGGCGTCGCGGATATCGAGGGCCGGTACCTTTCCGCCGCCTCCGCCAGATGTGGCGAGGCGTTCGAGACCGCCGAAGCGCAACCCTTCCGCATCAAGTGTGCCGTGCAGGGAAAGCCCGTTAACCGTAACGCCGGTAACTTCCGGCGTGAACAATCCGGTCCAGCGGATGTCGGCCCGGACCTGCGACGCCTCGGCGGGCACAGCGGCGCCAGAGGTGACCTTCACCGCCGATACGGTTAGCCCCGAGGTATCAAGTTCGGTGAAATCTGCGTCACACTGCAGGTCCCGCTCGGCGCACCAGGCCGCAAGGGCCTGTTCAGCCAGGGGTTGGCGCAGAAACCAGAGAAGCAGCGAACCACCCATAAAAACAAAGAAGAATCCGCCCATGACGTAGAACATTTGTGGTCGGCGGCGCCCCTGCGCAGGCTTCGCAGGCACGGCCTGTTCGGGGTCATCATCAGGGATCACTGGTTCGTCCGGCTTGCTTCTTGCTTTTCCTACGACTTAAAGTCCTAATTTGGCACCTAACAACTCCGCCGCAAGTTCTTGAATCCTTAAGCGGGAAGCGAGACCATACTCGGGCAAGCAGTTGGCGTGCCAGCCTTTTGGGCCGGGGGGCGTCAGAATGACAGGAAACGGATCCTTGCTTCCATACGAGACAGCCGAGACCCCGGAAGTCCCTGCGCGCCCGAAATCCGGTCTGTCGCAAGGCATCAAGAGCCTGATCGTCCTGGGCGTCCTCGGCAGCGCGTCTGCCGTAGCCGGCATCGTCATGGCCGGGCGCGCGCCGGGCCCGCTGACTGAAACCGCCGATGCGGCCGTTCCTGTTCCGCTCGCCGCCCGCCTCGTCACCGCCTGGGACGCGGTCGATGCCAGGCCGCTGGAGCGGATCGAAGGCAAGCTGGAGCGCAACGAAACCCTTACCGGGCTTCTGACACGCCTCGGCGCCGAGCCGCGCGATGCCGGCGCCGCCCTGCACACGCTGTCAGGCACAGACCTGATCGACAGCCGCCGCCTGCTGCCCGGCAAGACTCAAGCCGAAGCCTGGTTCGAGGACGGCCAGCTGAAAGCCGTCTCCGTCCGCGCCGAAGCCGACCGCAGCCTTCTCATCACACGCACCGCGACTGACGACTGGTCTGCCACCCCTCTTTACGCCAGGCTCACACCGGGCCACCTGCGCGTGGAGGCAGAGATCGAGACATCGATCTATGCCGCCGCCCTCGAGCTCGGCGCCGAAGATCAGCAGGTCGCAGATTTCGCCAGCGCGTTTGCGTATGACATCGACTTCCAGCGCGAAATCTATCCGGGAGACCGGTTCGAGCTGGTGTTTGAAACGGCGTATGATGAACGCGGCAACCGTGTGCGAAATGGCGAAGTTCTGTTCGCGGCGCTGAACGGCAAAGCCCTGAAACGCGGGTTCTATCGCTTTGCCCCGTCCGATGACGGCGTCGCCGACTATTTCGACGAGAATGGCGAGAGTGCGACCAGGTTCCTGATGAAGACGCCGATCAATGGCGCACGCATCTCATCGAACTTCGGCACCCGGAAGCATCCGATCTCTGGCTTTACCCGCCTGCACAAGGGCACGGACTTTGCGGCCCCGACCGGCACGCCGATCTACGCAGCGGGCAACGGCACGGTGGAGCGCGCCAGCCGTAATGGCGGCTATGGTAATTATATCCGCATCAAGCATCCGCGTGGCTATGAGACGGCCTACGCACACCTCTCGAAGTACGCCAAAGGCATCAAGCCCGGCAAGAAGGTGATCCAGGGCGACGTGATCGGCTATGTCGGCTCGACCGGCGCCTCTACAGGCCCACACCTGCACTACGAGGTCTACATCAACGGCAAACCCGTGAATGTGATGTCGCTGAAGCTGCCTAACGGTCGCAAACTTCAGGAAGAGCCGGAGATGCTGGCCGAGTTCAAGGCCCACAAGGCGATGGTGGACGCCCTTCGCGTCGCCAAGGGCGGGGAGACCGCCACTGCGTCCCTGCTGACCGCGTCCGCGCCGGCGCCGCAGTCTGATACTGCGCCGCCGCCGACGCCCTGATACCGCGCTTACAGCGCGAGTAACCCCTCCGGTCTCGCCAGAAAGGGGAATCTGGCCCCGATCTTGCTCAGCCCGTGCGTGAAGGCCTGTTCTTAAGGAAACGAGGTTAATGCATGGGGCGTCCGAAGCCGCAGACACAGGCAATCGTGAGGCGGCTCGGGTCGCCGTTCCGGTGGCTGGAGCGCTTCGGCGCGGCCGCCGTCCTCGCAGTCATCGCCGGACTGTTCCTGACGGTTCGCGCCGCGCCGTCCCCTGCGGCCACGCAAGGATTTGCCTCGACCGACTTCCGGCTGGACGCCCCTGCCGAGGTCAACTCTGCCCGTAACGGCCGCATCACCGCAAACGTCGCGACCGCCGATGCGCTCGAAGTGCTCGGCGCTTCGCAAATCGACGCTAGCGCTGCCGCTGCGGCCCTGCGCGAAGCGGCGCCCGCGCGCGGCGCACGCGTGCGCCCCGGCTCCCCCTTCATCGCCTACTTTGACGACAACGGTCCAGGCGACACGCCGGTCCTGTCGGGTGTCAGCATACGGATTGATCCCAAAACGACGCTGGCGGCGACACGCCGCAAGGACGGGTCTTATTTCGCAAGTGTCCTCTCGGCGAAGACCTCCGTCGCTCTGCACCGGATTTCAGGCGAGATCAGCACAACCCTGGCCGAGGCCATCCATGGCGAAGGCGGCACGCGCGCCCATGCTGAAACCTTTGCCAGCCTCTTCCCGGAAGATAGCAAACTCGCGCAGGGTGGCCGCAAGGGTGAGCGCTTCGACATCGTCATCGAGATGATCGCCGACGAACGCGGCAATTTCCTCGAGCCGGGCGATCTGCTGTTCGCCGCCTTCAACGGCGAAAAGGCAGCAGGAAGCTGGTACAGATTCACGCCGGAAGACACAGGCGTGCCTGAATTCTTCAACCGCAGCGGCGCGGCCGGCGCCGAGTTCCTCGTGCGCGACCCTGTGCGCGGCGGCGAGATCAGCTCGGGGTTCGGCAACCGCATCCACCCGATCACCGGCGACATGCTGCTGCACGCCGGCGTCGATTTCCGCGCGCGCACCGGCACGCCGATCCGCGCCGCAGGCTCAGGCCTGATCACCGACATGAAATATGGTGAGGGCTATGGCTGGTTCGTCCGCATACAGCACGATCGCGGATTTGAGACCGTCTATGCTCATATGTCTGCCTTTGCCGAGGGCCTGACCCCTGGCCGCACAGTGATGCGCGGCGACACGATCGGCTATGTTGGCTCGACCGGCTCCAGCACCGGCGCACACCTTCATTACGAAGTCCTGCGCAACGGCGCCTACGTGAACCCGATGACCCTGGAACTCCCAACCGGGCGCGACCTCAGCCGCAATGCCAGCGCCTTCAACGCCTTCAAGGTCCAGCGCGACGTCATCGACAAGTTGCGGGGCGCCTACCCAGCCATGTCCGCTGCCGGCACCACGCAGACAGCGGACCTGAAAGCGACACGGCCCGGCTCACGCTGACCCTTAGTTCAACGCAGCGCGGCCCTTGGCGAAGCTGTTCGGCACGCCGTTGATCGACAGCGCATCGCCTTCGACATCCACGAGGATCGTCTCGCCGTCGAGGATGCGGCCTTCCAGCAGCAGGCGCGCGAGCGGGTCCTGCAGCTCCTTCTGGATCACACGCTTCAGCGGGCGCGCGCCATACACCGGATCATAACCGCGCGCGGCCAGCCAGTTGCGGGCCGCGAGGCTGAGGTCCAGCTTCATCTTCCGTTCTCGGAGCAGGCTCTCGAGCCGGCCCATCTGGATGTCCACGATACGATCGATCTCGCCGCGGCCGAGCCGCTTGAAGAACACGATCTCGTCGATCCGGTTGATGAACTCCGGCCGGAAATGCCGGCGAATCGCGGTCATCACCTGCTCGCGGGCCTGTTCGGACACTTCGCCCTCTTCTCCGCTCGCCAGCGCATCGGCACCAAGGTTCGAAGTCATAATGATGATTGTGTTCTTGAAGTCCACCGTGCGGCCCTGACCATCGGTCAGGCGGCCATCGTCGAGTACTTGCAGCAGCGTGTTGAACAGGTCCGGGTGGGCCTTCTCGACCTCGTCGAACAGCACGACCTGATACGGCCGCCTACGGACGGCTTCCGTCAATGCGCCGCCTTCGTCATAGCCGACATAGCCCGGAGGCGCCCCGATCAGGCGGGCCACCGAATGTTTCTCGGAATATTCCGACATGTCTAGCCGCAGCACAGCGGTCTCGTCATCGAACATGAAGCCCGCAAGCGCCTTGGTCAGCTCCGTCTTGCCGACACCGGTCGGGCCGACGAAGAGGAACGAGCCGATCGGCCGGTTCGGATCCTGCAGGCCCGCCCGCGCGCGGCGCACCGCGTTCGAGACGGCCAGCAGCGCATCCTCCTGCCCGACCACGCGCGCGCGCAGCGTATCCTCCATGCGCAGCAGCTTCTCGCGCTCGCCTTCCATCATCTTGTCGACCGGGATGCCGGTCCACTTGGAGACGACGCCGGCAATATGCTCGGGACGAACGACTTCTGAAACCAGACCGCCATCGGCGTCGCCCTTGGCTTCGACTTCGGCAATCAGTTTCTCGAGCTCCGGAATGGTCGAGAATTTCAGCTCCGAGGCTTTCGCCAGATCGCCCTGGCGCTGCGCTTCGGCCATGTCGGAATAGGCCCGGTCGAGCTTCTCCTTGGCCGAGGCCGCGCCCTTCAGCTTGTCCTTCTCGGCGCCCCAGGCGGTCGCAAGTTCGCGCGAGCGCGTAGCGAGCCCGGCAATCTCGCCTTCGATGGTGTGCAGCCTGTCCTTGGAGGCGGTATCCTTTTCCTTCTTCAGCGCTTCGGCTTCGATGCGCAGCTGCATCAGGCGGCGGTCGATCTCGTCAAGCTCTTCCGGTTTCGAATCCACCTGCATGCGCAGGCGCGCTGCCGCCTCGTCCATCAGGTCGATGGCCTTGTCGGGCAGAAAGCGGTCGGTGATATAGCGGTTCGACAGTGTCGCCGCCGAAACAATCGCGGCGTCGGAGATGCGTACGCCGTGGTGTGCCTCATAGCGGCCCTTCAGACCACGGAGGATCGAGATAGTGTCTTCTACGGTCGGCTCGTCCACGAACACCGCCATGAAGCGGCGCGCAAGCGCCGGGTCGCTCTCGACATGCTTGCGATACTCGTCCAGCGTCGTCGCGCCTATACAGTGCAGCTCGCCGCGTGCAAGTGCCGGCTTGAGCAGGTTCGAGGCATCCATCGCGCCCTCTGATTTCCCGG
>CALGEF010000322.1 GCA_937881755.1 uncultured Acidobacteriota bacterium | reverse complement strand
ACGACGTGGTGGGCCGGTATGACGGCAACCTCCAGGATCTCTTCAACACAACCTATCTGACAACATGGGACCAAAATTCCACGTCAGCGGCCCTGTTCGGAAATGTCGACTATGACCTGTCTGACAAGCTCAAGTTGATTGCTGGCCTGCGTTACACGTCGGAGGAGCGGAGCAACCAGACTGAAAACTTCGACCTCGTGAGCCTAGCCCCCGGAAGCGCGCTGACGGGCGCGCCCTTCGGCGCCGGCCCTATCCTTCTCGCTTCGGTCGACGAGACCATCGATGACCAGAACTGGTCCTGGAAACTAGGCGTCGACTGGAAGGCGTTCGAAGACGGGCTCGTCTATGCAAGTGTCTCCAGAGGCAACAAGAGCGGGGGCTTCTTCTCCGGCGTCGCTACCAACTCGGGCCAGCTCCAGCCCTATCAGCCTGAAACCCTGACCGCCTACGAGGCCGGCGCCAAGCGACGCGGGACGTCCTTTGAGTTCTCTGGCGCTGTCTTCTACTATGACTATCAGGATGTTCAGACCTTTATCCGGGACGAGTCGGGCGGCCTGCCTATCCAGCGTCTTGGCAATGTCGATGAAGCAGCCGTCCTCGGAGCTGATCTCAGCGTAGCCTACCTGCCGCAGCCTCTGCCCGGGTTGAAGCTGACGGCCGCTATCGGCCTCCTCGACACCGAGCTGGGATCCTTCGCCTCTTCATCGGGTGTAGTACCTGCAGGAAACAAGCTTCCCAACGCGCCGGACCTCAGTGCAACGCTCGGCGGCGAGTATGAGACGAGCCTCGCCGGACCGTGGGCACTTAAACTCCAGAGTGAAGCTCGCTACTCGGGCGATATGTTCAACGACTCGCTCAATGACCCGCTTGTCGCGGCTGAGGCCTATTGGATCTATAACGGCCGGGTAATCCTGGAGCACGCTGACGGCTGGTCGTTCTCCATCTGGGGCCGGAATCTCGCCGACGAACGGTACGTAACCCAAGGCGTCAACCAGCTGGCGCTCGGTTATGGATACCGGGTCTACGGCGCACCGCGTACGTACGGGGTGTCGCTGGCAAGGGCGTTCTGAAATGGCCGGCGGAATCGAAGTGCATGGGCATTGCGACCAGAAATACGCCGCTGTCAGAGAGGCCTTTGCTGCGAATTTTGCCAGCCAGGGTGAAGTCGGGGCGGGATTTGCGGTTGTCTCTCGCGGGCAGGTCGTCGTCGATCTCTGGGGAGGCCATGCGGATCCGGCAAGGACCCGGGCGTGGAAAAGCGAGACCGTCACGAATGTCTGGTCTACGTCGAAAGGCGTGGCTGCAATCTGCTTCGCCATGATCGTCGATCGGGGACAGGCCTCCTACGACGATCCGGTTGGCCGGTTCTGGCCGGAGTTTGCAGTCGCTGGAAAGGAAACGATTACGATCGCACAATTGCTGTCGCATCAAGGCGGCCTCTGCGGCTTCACCGTGCCCGTCACAATGCGAGACATTGCTGACCAGGAAAAAGCCGAACGCCTGATCGCGGCTCAGGCGCCCTTCTGGCAGCCGGGAACTGCGTGCGGATATCATGCCGTCACCTATGGCACGCTTACCAACGCCCTGTTCCGGCGAATCGAAGGTCGGACACTCGCGAAGTTCCTGGAACAGGAACTGTCAGCTCCGCTGGGACTAAGCTTGACCTTCGGTCTGCCAGAAGAACAAGCTGGAATGGCGAGTGAACTCATCGCCCCGCCAGAACTCGATTCAACAAGCGCCAACCCGAACACATCCGTCGCACAGCAAGCAGCGCTCGCGAACCCTGTGCTCGACCCGATGGATGCCAACACAGCCTACTGGCGAGCATCGCCGATGCCGTCGGTCAACGCGTTTGCGACCGCGCCGAGCCTCGCCCGCCTTTATGGCGCGCTCGCCACGGGAGGTGGACTTGAAGGCGTTAGGTTCGTGTCCCCCAATACCATCGCAGACGCGACCCGGCTTCGTATCGACAGTGACGACCTAGTGCTGGGAATGAGGGCTAAGTGGGCAGCGGGGTTTTTGCTGAATGTGCATGACCTTTACGGGGACAGTCCGTCCGCGTTCGGACATTCGGGGTGGGGAGGGTCACTCGCATTTGCTGACCCGTCCCGCGGAATCGGGGTCGCCTATGTCATGAACCGTATGGGCCAGAACCTGATTGGCGACCCGAGAGGGCTTGCGCTGATCGGTGCGACCCTCAGATCCGCTGACTCCGATCGGCAGTTGCCCTGACCGGCAGTGTAACCTCACTCCGGTCACCCGAAACCCAAGTCCCCACCCGGCCGGTGATCGCCGAAATGCGACATTGCCATTAGCGCGGTGCAGATTAGAGTATCAATCAACTTGAAGACGCAAAAAGACGATCAGGGAAATTGCGTGGGCGGACGATGATCGTGTCCCAGGCCGTGGTGTAACTCCGGCCATGGTCAGGCGTTTCCGGCGGG
>CALGEF010000321.1 GCA_937881755.1 uncultured Acidobacteriota bacterium | reverse complement strand
TTCAGCCCACCAGCGCAAGTAGCGCGCAGCATCTGGGCAAGCTGCGGCAGCGTGCAACAATAATGCAACAGGAGTGACCCGTGTTATGACCATGGATCAGTCGCAGCTGGAGTTCGTCTACGATCCTCTGGTTTACGCGCAGGCGGTACCTTTTGAGGCGCTGACCGCCTTGCGCGCACAGGGCCCGGTGGTGTGGGTGGATGAGCATCAGTTGCCGCAGTGGCCGGGTGGCAAGGGGTTCTGGTTTGTCACCCGCCATGCGGAGTGTCAGCAGGCACTCAAGAGCGCAAAAATCTTCTCCTCGCAGGTCGGCGGCACTCAACTCCGTGATCCTGCCACGCCAGACGATCTTGTCTATGTCCAGCAGATGATGCTGAATATGGATCCGCCCGATCACACCCGCCTGAGACGTATGCTGATCAATGCATTCACCTCGCGGGCTATCAGGCAGCTTGAGGACCGGATCCGCCAGCACGCCGCCGACATCGTTGACCGGGTCATCGCGGGCGCGCAGTCCGGCGAGTGCGACTTCGTCAAGGACATCGCCTCTGACATGCCCTTGCTGTGCCTGGCGGACATCTTCGGCCTGCCCAGCGAGGACCGCTACCTGATGTTCGACTGGGCGAACCGGGTGATCGGCTATCAGGACCCGGAATACGCTGGATCTTCGCGGTTTGATGTCTCTCGCGGTACCCCCATGGCGCGGGAGGCGCTCAAGCTGCGCCCGGTTCCCGACGCTGACGGCAAGCTGCCTGATCCGCGCTCACGGCATGGTATGGATGATCTCTACCGCTATGCCCACCTGTTGGCCGAGTACAAGCGCGAGCACCCTGGAGACGATGTGATGTCGATCCTGCTGGCGCAGATCGACGAGGAGGGCGGCAAGCTCACCATCGCCGAATTCGAGAACATGTTCTGGCTGTTTGCGGTGGCGGGCAACGAGACCCTGCGCAACGCAATTCCTGGCGGCATGCTGGCACTGCTGCAACACCCTGCGGCCTGGCGCGAGCTGCAGGACGCTCCCGACCTGATGCCGGGCGCCGTCGAGGAGATGTTGCGCTGGTGGACTCCGGTGATGAATTTCCGTCGCACCGCAGCCCAGGACACGACGCTTGGGGGTGTGACTATAGGGGCTGGAGACAAGGTCTTGCTGTCCTTCCTGTCGGCCAACCACGATGAGCGGGTATTCCGTGACCCCGCCGTGTTTGACATCCGCCGCGACCCCAACCCCCATCTGAGCTTTGGCCACGGTCCGCATTTCTGTATTGGGGCGCAACTTGCGGTGGCCCAGATGCGGGCGCTGTTTACTGAGCTCGGGCGCAGGTTCGATCGTTTCGAACTGGCCGGAGATCCGACCTTCCTGCGCTCCAACTTCCAGCGTGGCGTGAAAACGCTGCCGGTGCGCTGGCAAGCCAGGCAATAACGCAACAGGGCCACTGGCTCAGCCCTGGTGGGTCCAGCAGGGACGCCTCGCGGTACAGGAATCGATAGTTCCCACGCGTTGCCTCTGTGGCGTATCCCGAAAATGCGGGGGTTCGCAACATCGACTGCTGCCAGAGCATGCCGTTGGCTACGGTACCTACTCCATTGC
Source organism: uncultured Acidobacteriota bacterium (assembly GCA_937881755.1). Classification (GTDB taxonomy): domain Bacteria; phylum Pseudomonadota; class Alphaproteobacteria; order Caulobacterales; family Hyphomonadaceae; genus Hyphomonas. The sequence goes on along the minus strand of CALGEF010000321.1, from coordinate 635 downwards.
GGAAGGCGTCTTTGCCTACACCGCGGATGAGAATGCAGGCCCGCCCTATGAGAAAGGGGAGGTGTACCGCCGCAATATCCACTTTCCTGATGCGGTGACCATGGAACTCTCCGTGGACCTGCCGGAGGGAGAGGTCTGGGTACTGACCTGGCGACGGTTGAACTGAGGCAGGTCTATTCATCCTGGCTTGCATTAGCCAGGGACACGACATAGGCCTGTATTGCATCACTGTCAGCTTCGCTGAGTTCATCGGCAAAACTCGACATGCCTGCATTTTCGAGCAGGCCTCCCCGTACGATATCCTGAAACAGCGCGTGTTTCTCTTTGGTCATCAGTCGCAGATCCGGCAGCATCGGCGTGCTGCCATACATGCCATGGCAGCCCCCGCAATTGTAGACGTACAGCAAGCGTCCGCGCTCCAGGGTTTCCGGATCTGTAGTCAGTTCTGGCTGTGGCGGCACCGGACCCCGCGGTGCGACAGGGGGTGGTAGTGGCACTGGAGCACCATCGAGTTCGAATACCAGCAAGCGGCCGGCATTCTCGAAATCCAGCAGAGCCTCGTCGCCCCCCAGGGTGTTGAAGGCGGGGCCACCCCAGCCGGCCATGACCGCAACGTATTGTCGGTCATCAATGGC
>CALGEF010000320.1 GCA_937881755.1 uncultured Acidobacteriota bacterium | reverse complement strand
CCCATTGAATACAACAAGGACAAGCAGAATGTCGCGTGACCCACTTCGACGCGCAAACCGGGCGGCCCAGTCAATCAACTGAAGCGGACAAATGGCATGGTACATCAACCGGACAATTCAGAATGTTCTCGACAGGATATGTTCAAGTCGACCCAGATTTTTAGCAAGCCCTGAGCCTTCGGGCGGATGATGCGCGGGCGCATCATGGTGTTTCGGTTGACCGAACCATTGGGGCTCTGCCTTAAACCCCGAGATATTTGTGAAACAAAGAAGATCAGGACAGCGCAAGGATGATCACGCCCAGAGCCACGACAGAGGCAGCGACGAGGCGACGTCTGGCGGGGCCTTCACCCAGCCAGTAGACGCCGATCAGGGCGGCAAAGATCACGGAGGTTTCCCGCACCGCCGAAACGACCCCGATGGGCGCCAGGGTCTTGGCAAAGAGCGCCAGCGCATAGGCGAGCCCCGAGATGACGCCCCCTGTGAGGCCAACGGCAAAGGATCGCTGGCTGATGCTGCGCGCGCGCTCGAACCGGGTGCCGATGACGAAGACAGCCACGAAAACTTCGGCGGCGAAAAGCCACACGACATAGCCGATTGGTGTGTCGGAGACGCGGATGCCGATGCCGTCGACGACCGAATAGGCGGCGATGATTGCAGAGGTGGCGAGGGCTGCGCCGACTCCGCGTTTGTCGGCATGGCGGATCGCGGCAAGGATCATGACTCCGGCGGATATCGTCAGGATGCCGATCCACGCCCAGACAGGCAGGGTTTCGTCGGCCCAGATCATCGCACCAAAGGCCACCATCACCGGGGCCGTGCCGCGGGCTATGGGGTAGATCAGGGACAGATCGCCCAAGCGGTAGGAGATGTTCAGAAAATAGTAATAACCCCAGTGGATCACCGTGGAGGCAATGATGAAGGCAAACGCCTCGATTGCGGGGACCGGAACGAAAGGCAAGAGGGCAAAGGCGGGCAGGCAATGACCCATTGCCACGAGCCCCAGCGTGATCGCGCGGTCGGCGGAGGTTTTGACCAGCGCGTTCCAGAGCGCGTGTAGTAGTGCCGCGAGCAGGACGATCAGAAGGACGGCTGTGGTCACCCGGCAAAGGCTTTGGGTGGGGTCAAGCCCGAGGCCCTTTGACCGATGCGGATCATGGCCACGGCAGCGAGTAAGTTTTGACGTTGGTGAAGAACTTCATCGCTTCGATGACTCCTTCCTTGACCCCGTTGCCACTGTCCTTGATGCCGCCGAAGGGTGACATTTCGATCCGGTAGCCGGGCTGTTCCCAGATGTTGCAGGTGCCGACGTTGAGCCCATTGATATAGGCAATGGCGCGGTTCAGGTCGTTGGTGCAAACGCCCGAGGACAGGCCGAACGCGGTGCTGTTCGAGATGCGCATGACTTCTACATCATCGTCGGGTACCCGCACGATTGGGATGATGGGACCGAAGGTTTCCTCCATTACCAGTTCGCTTTCGTAGGGGACATGATCGACCACGACGGGCGGCAGCAGCGCGCCTTGACGACCTGGATCGTAAAGCACCTTGGCGCCCTGTTCGACGGCCATGTAAACGCGCTTTTCGAACAGCTCGGCGGCTTTAGCGTGGATCACGCAGCCAAGCTCGGTTTCGGGATCCTGAGGATCACCGAACTTGATCTTCTTGGCCTTCTCGACCACCAGCGGCACGAAGCGGTCAGCCACGCTTTCCTGCACGAGGATACGTTTGATCGCGGTGCAGCGCTGGCCGGAATTGCCAGTGGCGCCCGCAACGGCGATGATCGCGGCCTTGTCCAGATCGGCATCGCTCAGGTCATTGCAGACGATGAGCGGATCGTTCCCGCCCAGTTCCAGCGCGGTACGCTTGTAGCCGGCCTTGGTGGCGATCATCTTGCCCACGCGCACACCGCCGGTGAAGGTAATGATGTCGATGTTATCGTTGGTGATCATCTCGTCACCGATGTCGGCGGGCATTCCAGTCACCACCTGGAACATCTCGGGCGGAAGTCCCGCTTCGTAGAGGATATCGGCCAGCGTCAGCGCCGTCAGCGGCGTCAGTTCCGTGGGTTTGCACACCATGCAATTGTTGGTGGCAATCGACGGTGCGATCTTGTGGCTGACCATGTTGAGCGGATGGTTGAACGGGGTGATCGCGCTGATGACGCGCACGGGTTCACGCATTGTGAAGATCTTGCGCGCCTTGCCATTGTGAGTCAGGTCGCACGAGAACACCTCGCTATCGTCCTTGAGCGCCTCGGCGGCGGCGAACTGGTAGACATCCTGCGCGCGCTTTGTCTCGTAGATCGCGTGCTGGTGGCAGATGCCCAGTTCCAGTACCAGCCATTTGGCGAGGTAGTCGCGCCGTTCGCCGATCAACTGCCCGGCGCGCTGGAGGATCTGGCTGCGTTCGTAGCGGGTGAGCTTGGGTGTGTAGTTCGCCGCGATCTCGAACGCGCGGCGGGCATGCTCTGCCGTTCCCATTGGGACGGTGCCGATCACCTCGTCCGTATAGGGATAGCGGACTTCGAGCCGTGCGTCAGTGTCGACCTTTTCGCCGCCGATGCGCATCTGTTCGTGACGGATATCGGTCATGCGGGCACCCCTTCGAGCGCAGCGGCGGTGGTGGCGCAGAAGAACGCATCGAAATTGCGCAAGATAGTAGCGGTGGGCAGGTCGATCACTCGGTTCACGATGAACGGCACCACCTGTTCGGTCAGGCCACCATGCGACCGCAACGGCTCCTTGAGGGCTGCAAGGTCGTGACGGTGGGCGCTGGTGCCGATGGTCATGTTCTCGGTCGAGATCATGACGATGTCGCCGATCCGATCGGCGGGCAACTCGAACCGTTGCACGGCGGTGGCCTTGTCCAGCACCTCCAACATCTCCGGAAGAGCGCGGAGACGCGCGATGACATCCGCGTGGTCGGCCCCGGGGGGCAGGTAGGCGGTGGCAAACGACCCCAGCGCGCCGTGGTGAACGACATACGGATCGGTGATCGGCAGGATCACCCGCGCTGCAGCTTCACCCAGCCACTCGTCCAGCACGTCCTGGGCGTAGATCACCGCTGGATCGCCATTGGCGTCATGCTTGGGCTTCATGCCATGATCGGCCGTCACGACGATGGCGGCACCCATGGCGTCGAGTTCGGTCAGGTAGCGGTCGAACATCGCGTAGAAGTCCTTGGCACCCTGTTCCTCGGGGGCGAACTTGTGCTGGATGTAGTCGGTGGTGGAGAGGTACATGACGTCTGGTTTCCACTCGCGCAGCAGTTTTACACCAGCAGCAAAAACGAATTCCGACAGGTCGGCGGAATAGACCTCGGGCACCGGCATGCCGAGCCAATCGCTGGCCTTGTCGATGCCGTGTTCCGTCTTGGTCGTGTCGCCGGAGCGTTCGGACGAAAACGCGATGGCGCGGTCTTCATCGAACTTGAGGCCCGCGCCAAGCAGCGCGCGCAGCTTGTCTTTGGCGGTCACGACCGCGACCCGTGCGCCCGCCTCGTAGAACTTGGAGAACACCGTGGGCGCACGCAGGAAACGCACGTCGTTCATCATGACCTCCTGGCCGGTTTCCGGCTCGTACAGGAAGTTGCCGCAGATGCCGTGCACCGATGGCGGGCGGCCTGTTGCGATGCTCATGTTGTTGGGGTTGGTGAAGGACGGGATCACCGAATGGGCCAGACAGTCTGTGCCGGTTGCGCGAATGCGCTTGAGCGTCGGCATCAGCCCTTCGGCGATGGCGACCTCAAGGTATTCGGGTTCGCAGCCATCCAGACATATCGAAATTGCGCAGGTCCTGGGGGCGGGGTAGGTGCGACCATTTGCGACCACGGGGTTCTTGATCGGCATATCTCTTCCTTCACGCGGCGAGTTTCTTGCGCTCTTCCAAGGCAGCGGCGGGCGGAGCCGCGCTGCTGACCTTCATGTCTTTCAGAGCATCGCGGGCGGCCTCGACCACGCGGCGCATCACGTGTTCATCCATCTGCCCGATCACCCCGATGCGGAAGCTGTCCACGATGGTCAGCTTGCCGGGATAGATGATGAACCCGCGGGCCTTCATGGCGTCATAAAAGCCTTGAAAGGTAAAATTCGGATCGGCGGGGCAAAAGAATGTCACGATGATCGGGCTGAGCCAGCGGTCGGCGAGCAGTGTCTCGAACCCCAGATCACGCATACCCTGCACCATCACGTCGCGGTTGCGGGTATAGCGTGCGCCACGTGCAGGCACGCCACCTTCGGCTTCGTGCAGGTCGAGCGCCTTGAGGAACGCCGCGACCACATGAGTTGGGGGAGTGAACCGCCACTGGCCGTTTTTCTCCATCGTGGCCCATTGCGCGTGCACGTCGAGCGACAGGGAGTGCGAGTTGCCCTTGGTGGCCGCGATCTCGTCGGTGCGGGCAATGACAAAGCCGAAACCGGGGACGCCTTCGATACACTTGTTGGCCGACGACACGAAGGCGGTGCAGTTCAGTTTGACGGGGTCGAGCGGGAGGGCGCCGAAGGCAGACATGGAGTCGATCAGAAGCTTGCGCCCGGCTTTTTGGGTCGCCTTTGCGATTTCCTCAACCGGGTTCAGGATGCCGCTGGAGGTTTCGCAATGGATTGTGAGCACATGGGTGATTGCAGGATCACCCGCGAGGATCGCCGCAACCTCATCTCCACGTGGCGGAAGGTAATCGCCCTTGTCGAGAAGGTGGCAGGACCGACCGAGGTAGTCTAGCGTTTGCGCGGCACGCAGGCCGTAAGCGCCGTTTGCCAGTACAAGAACCTTGCCGTTGCGGGGGACGAAACTGCCCAGCATCGCTTCGACGCAGTAGCTGCCCGGCCCCTGGATTGGTACGCAATCATAGGCGTCTTTGCCGTCGCCGATCAGTTCAAGCAGGCGGGACCGAAGCGCCCGAGTCATCGCACGGAAATTATCGTCCCAACTGCCCCAATCCTTGAGCATTTCCTGTTTCACGGTATAGGCCGTGGTCAGGGGGCCGGGCGTAAGCAGATAGGGTTCCCCGAGTTTCGGGGCACGCAGCGGTGTGGCAGACATGGCGCGGTTCCAAAGTGCATCTGTGCTTGGATATGCGGTGCGGTTAGGC
>CALGEF010000319.1 GCA_937881755.1 uncultured Acidobacteriota bacterium | reverse complement strand
TTAGAATGATCCCGCGGCGGAGCGGCTGCATGCTGCGCTTATACCGCTGGAGCGCTTCATGTCCGCAATGCCTGTCAGAATCCCGCCTGCCACCCGGATTGTCCCGCCCCTGAATACCTGCGAGCCGGTGCGCCTGCGCAGCCTTGGCGCGCTGATCGGGCGCACGCCATTGATATCCATCCGCCTGCGCCATCGCGGCCGCGAGCATGTCATCCATGCCAAGGCTGAGCATTACAATCTCACAGGCTCGATCAAGGACCGGATGGCGCTCTCGATCCTGACGCGCGCCTATCGCTCCGGCGCCCTGCAACCCGGCGACACGATCGCCGAGGCGACCAGCGGGAATGCCGGTATCGCCCTCGCCGCGCTCGGCCGGGCGCTCGGCCATCCGGTTGAGATCTTCATGCCCGACTGGATGAGCGACGAGCGCAAATCCCTGCTGCGCAGCCTCGACGCACGTCTCAACCTGATCAGCCGGGACAATGGCGGCTTCCTCGGCGCCATCGCTGCCACCGAACGCCTGGCAGCAACGCGAAAGGACGTTTTCCTGCCCTGCCAGTTTTCAAACGGTGACAATTCGCGCGCGCATCTTGAAACCACGGGTCCGGAGCTTCTGGCGCAGCTCGCCTGTCTGGGTCTCGCCCCGGACGCTTTCGTTGCGGGCGTCGGTACCGGCGGCACGGTGATGGGGGTTGGCGCAGCCCTGCGCGCCCTTCATCCCGGTGTGCGTGTCCACCCGCTTGAGCCTAAAGAATCCCCCACCCTGTCAACCGGCCACAAAGTGGGCAGCCACCGCATCCAGGGGATTTCGGATGATTTCATTCCGGCGCTGGTAAACTTCCGTGAACTGAATGATGTGATCGCGGTTTCGGACGGCGACGCGATCCGCATGGCGCAGCGCCTCGCGCGCGAACTGGGACTGGCTGTCGGCATATCGTCCGGCGCAAACCTGATCGGTGCGGTCATGGCCGCCGGGCGGCTCGGGCCGGGCGCCTGCGTGGCGACCATCTTCTGCGATGACAACAAGAAATATCTCTCGACTGCGCTCGCCGCCGAGGAGCCTGCGAAGGACGGCGATCTCGGCCCGGATATCGAGCTTTTGGATTTTGATGCGTCCTGCTGCGGCGCCTAGAGCCGGGTGCGATCTGACGCAATCAGGTCACAGGCTCTGGTTTCTTGTTTTGCCGCGATGTCCTGCGCTTAACCGGTACCACTTGAGCGGACATCGCTCTGGCGCTTCCTGGTAGCCGCGGCAGCTTCCTCGGCCGGGCGGCTGGTGAAGCGGCGCGTGAACTGCGTGACGCGCGGCGCAATCTCGGTCTCGAAGCGAGAGCCGTTGAACACGCCGTAATGACCAACGCCGGGCTGGATATAATCCGTCTGCATATCTTTCGGGATGCCGGTGCAGAGCGCATGTGCTGCCTGCGTCTGGCCGATCCCGGAGATGTCGTCTTTTTCGCCCTCGACCGTCATCAGGGCGACGCTGCGGATTTCGGATGGCTTCACGAGACGCGCACCGCGGTAGCTGTAGATACCCCGTGCCAGATGGTGTTCCTGGAACACGCGCTGGATGGTCTGCAGGTAGAATTCTTCAGTAAGGTCGAGCACCGAGAGGTATTCGTCGTAGAATTCGCGGTGCCTGCCGGCATTGTCGCCGTCACCGCCGACAAGGTGGTTGAAGAACTTCCACTGCGCGTCAACGTGGCGGGTCCAGTTCATGTTCATGAAGGACGAGAGCTGCACGAAGCCCGGATAAACCCGGCGCAGCATGCCCGGATAAGGGCCCGGCACGGTGTGGATCATGTTCTCCTCGAACCAGGAGAAGGGGCGCTCTTCGGCCAGCTTGTTGGGCACGGTGGGCGACAGGCGCGCATCGATCGGCGAGCCCATGAAGGTCATCGTGGCCGGCAGCGCGGGATCTTCTTCCTCGGCCATCATCGAGATGGCGGCCAGCACGGGCGGGCCGGGCTGGCAGACGGCAAGGACATGCGCGCCGCCGCCGAGATGCGTCAGCATCTTGCGGATATGGTCGATATAGTCGTCGAGATCGAACCGGCCGAGCCAGACCGGCGACATCCGGGCGTCTGTCCAGTCGGTGATGTAGACGTCATGCGTCGCGAGGAAGCCTTCGACCGTTCCGCGCAGCAGCGTTGCATAATGGCCCGACAGCGGCGCAACGATCAGCAGGCGGGGCAAAGGCGCCGCGCCGGCGCGCCGGGTGGAGGCGAGAATGTCCGGATCCTTCTTGAAGTGCACAAGTCCGCACCAGGGCGAGCGCCAGGCGACTTCCGGCCTGACAGGCACGGTCACGCTGTTGATGCGCACCGTGTCGATGCGCCATTCGGGCTTGCCGTAATACCGGGTCGCGCTCTCGAACACGTCCGCCATGGCGGCAAGGGACTTGCCATAACTCGTCTGGCCGAGCGGGTTCAGGGGCGAGGCCAGCGCGGCCAGGCCCGCCTTGGCGGCCAGGCGCATGGGCGCCATCGCGACCCGGTTCATCTCGACGAGGGAATAGAGCATCGCTTGACCGACCCTTCATGTTGCGCTGCAGCGTAAGCCCCGGATTTCAATCCCGCAATGGCCCTCACCATCCGGGCGCAATTTTCAAAGGTTAACGCAAGGCATTGAAGAAACGCTGAATTTCGCCTGTCAGGGGAACATGCCGCTCAGGCGTTGCTGTTAAAGCCCGGCGTGCTGGGCCGAAACAGGAGGGATTTGCGATGTTCCTGAGCTGCCGACCGAACCCGCATAATGGCGGACGGATGACCCGCGTTCTGGTGTTCGAAAAGACGCCGGGCACCCATTTTGCAATCGATGCCGAAGCGCTGCACCGCCAGCCGGAATTGCTGAAACCGTTCGGCCACGGTCTCGACGTGCGGATCCGCGTGCTCGATGCGCTGGCAAAAACAGACGTCCCCGTCCCTAAGGTGGTGGCACTCTGCGAGGACGACAGCCTGATTGGCTCTATGTTTTATGTAATGGAGCATTTAGAGGGCCGTATCTTTTGGGATCCAACCGTTCCAGAGGTGGGTGATGCAGATCGCGCCGCGATCTACGACGAAATGAACC
>CALGEF010000318.1 GCA_937881755.1 uncultured Acidobacteriota bacterium | reverse complement strand
TCATGGCTCTGGCCCGCTCTGCGGCGATTGCGCTGGACCAGCTCGTGACCAGACCGGCCCCGGAAATCATATTCGAAGACTGACCCGCCCTGTTTCGACAGGGAATAAAGTTGGTAAAAATTATAAATACAATCAATGACTTGATCGAGTTGACGAAAGAGTGCATCAGTATCCGCGAGGACAGTAATGTCCGCCGCCTGAAAGGCCGCGCCATGTCATACGAAAAATCTGACGCCCCTGAGCTGACCGGCGATACGCCGGCCACCGAGGCGCCTGCCGTGATCGAGCAAAAAGAGACGCCGCGCAAACGCTACGCAGCGCCGTCCGCGCCGCGTGTCCTGCGCTGTATGCAGCCTGCCGTGAAGTCCTGAAGATATTCGCGTTCGGACTGACCCGCGCGGAAACCTTGCACCGCGCGCAATGAGGGTTGCCTTACAGAACCCGACCGGCGAGCGGCTCGGGTGGAGCGCCCGGCGGCGATTACCCTCCGCGTTTCTGCGCATCGCCTGCCTGCTCATCTGCGGGGGGGCTAATTGCAACGAACGCCTCTTTACAGACCGCCACCTCCGTATCCGGATCACCTGCTAATTCGGTTCAGAAGCCACATGGCGGCGGCTGGACCTGTGACAGGGGCTTGCAGGAAGCGGGCAAGGCCTGCTTGAAAGCCGGCGTGCCGGAGAATGGCTACCTGACTAATTCGAACTATGGCGAGGGCTGGGCCTGCGAGCGCGGAGTCCGGCCCGGCCAGGGCGGCTGTTCACGGATTGTCCTGCCCGGCAATGCCTACCTGACGAACGCAGCGAGCGGCCCGGGTTGGGCATGCGACCGTGGTTACGCCGCCAGGGCGGGCGGGCGCGCCTGCATCGAGGTGCCGGAATCTGCCCACCCCAACTGATCCGGTGACGGATGGCAGTGCAACCGGCCCTGCCGGCAGGCTGGCGGGGCGTGCGCGGCGCCTTGAGGTATGCCTGGCTTCAGGCGTTATAGTTCAGCTTCAATCCGGCTTCCGGCCAGCGTGTCTTGATCAGCTGACCTGTGCCCGAGGCGCAGATGTAGGCGTCGTGCATGTCCTTGCCGCCGAAGGCGATGTTGGTGACGAAGGGGTCGGCGATTTCGGTGAAGCTGGAATGGCCGTCCGGGCGGATTGTGGTTATGCCGCCCATGCCGCCGTTTTTCAGGATGGTTGCCACACAGATGTTTCCGGACGCGGCGACGGCGAGCGAGTCGAAATAGCAAAGCTCCGTCTGGCCAGTGACGACGCGGCCGCGCAGGAAAGGCGGCTTGTGCGGCGTGTATTCGCCGGGGCCGGTGAGGGCAAAGCCCCAGAGGCGGGCGGTCATCGTGTCGGCGAAATAGAGCGTGCGGCCGTCCGGCGAGAGACCGCAACCGTTGGGCGAGATGTGGTGATAATCGACTTCCTTGATCAGGGAGCCATCCGGCTTGGCATAGTAGACGCCGCCATGGTCGCGGTGGCGCGAGAAGCCTTTGCCTAGGTCGGTGAAATAGAAGCCGCCATCCTTGTCGAAGACGATATCGTTGGGGCCGCGCAGCTTATTGCCGTCCACTTCGTCATAGACGCGTTCGACTTTGCCGGTGGACAGGTCGACCCGCTCGATGCGGCCGCCGGAATAGTCGGGCGGGCAATTGCCGGGAACCATGAGGCCGCCAACCTCGTGATATTCGAAGCCGCCATTATTGCAGCAATAGAGTGCGCCGTCCGGCCCGATGGCGAGGCCGTTGGGGCCGCCGCCCGGCGTCGCGATGACTTCACGCTTGCCGTTCCAGAGACGCGTGATGCAGCCGAGCCTGATCTCGACCAGGATGATCGAGCCATCCTGCATGACAACCGGGCCTTCGGGAAAGCCGAGGCTGGAGCCAACCACTTCGAAATTCATGTCTTCCTCCCGGATGAATTGCCGGGAGGCTACGCCCGAGCCAGGCCAGCGTCCATCACTCCCGCCGGGTCAGGCGGGCGCGGTGACGCGGTCGAGAACCTTGATCGTGAAGGCGTGGTCATTGCCCTCCCCCGCCTCGAAGCGGGCGAGCCCGGATTGCAACCAGTTTACGGTATCTAAGGCCTGGAAGAAGACGTCACCCTCTGGCGCGGCATCGACTTCGGTCAGGTAGATCCGGTCGGCCAGCGGCAAGGCGAGTTCATAGATGGCGGCGCCGCCGATGATGAAGACTTCCGTTTGACCGGCCCGCAGGGCCATCGCCTTGGCGGCATTGATGGCCGGCGAGACGCCCGAATAGACGCGCGCTTCGGCGGCGTCATAGTTCCAGTCGCGGCTGATCACGATGTTAGGGCGGCCGGGGAGCGGGCGTTTGGGCAGGCTTTCCCAGGTCTTGCGGCCCATGATGACGGGCGCGCCCATCGTCGTGCGCTTGAAATGGGCCAGATCGTCCTTTAGACGCCAAGGCAATTGCCCTGCGCTGCCGATCACTCTATTTCGACCTTGGGCAACAATGAGGCTGAGCCGGATGGGTTCTATCATGGGCGTGGTTCCGTGCGGCCACGGGATGATTGCAACTTGCGCGATCCCCGTCGCCGTTAACTGTAGTTATAACAAGTGGGGGCTCATGCGCCGGGCCGCTACCCCGGTGCAACCCGCAATGACAGCCGGGGGTGCAAATGCCGCACGCAAAGGGGATCTGTCTTGAGCTCTGCTTTCGCTTTCCTTCAGGGCGCCGCTGCCGCGGTTCCGGTCCCGGCTAAGTGTACCGAAACGGCCAGTGCTCTGGTCTGCGCGTTAACAAATGAACACCCGGATCTGATTCTGCCGGCCTTGTGTGCACTCGGGCTAACCACCGCAGCCATCTGGTTTCTGCAGGGGCGGGCCTGGGCGCTGCTGTATGTGGTCCTGATCCCGTTCCTGAACTGGAGCTTCGGAATCATTCCGGAATTCGGCGTGGTGGCAGCGGGCGACAATGCGCTGTTCCCGCAGGGGGTGTCGCTGCATCCGATGACGATGGTCACCGGCATGGTGTTCGTGATCCGCGATTTCGTGCAGCGCGAGATGGGGCACCGGGTGCTGATCCTGATGGCGATCGCGGTGGCCTGGTCGTTCTTCTACGCCTGGCCGGTTATCGCGCTGGCGAGCGGGATTGCGTTCGCGATCTCGGAAGGCGTCGACTGGCTATTGTTCACCTTCACCAAGTACCGCCTGTCGACGCGCATACTGCTGTCGAGCGCGCTGGCGGCGCCGGTCGATACGACGGTGTTCCTGTACGGCGCCGACCTGGCCAAGCAGATGCAGCTGGGCCTGGAGCCCGGCAATTCGCTGCACATCTGGAACTGGATCGTGTTCGTGATCGGCAAGATGGTGGGCGCGGTGATCGTGTCCGCGATCATCCGCCGGCGCGAGGATGCCGGGCTGACGAACCCGCACGAGGCATGATCTCAATTTGCTAGCGAGGCGCCCGCCCTGACAGGCCGGAAACCCCACCCTCTCGCTCACCCGCACGACGGGTTTGGCAAAGGGTGGGGCAACTCTTCGGACCTACTCGGTCTCCAGCACTTTCTGCTTAAACAGCAGGCCGGCGAGGGCCGCGCCGATCAGCGGGGCGATCAGGAACAGCCAGAGCTGGGAGATCGCCGTGCCGCCGACGATGACAGCGGGGCCGAAGCTGCGGGCGGGGTTCACCGAAACGCCGGTGACCTGGATGCCGACGATGTGGATGACCGTGAGTGTGAGGCCGATGGCGAGACCGGCGAGCATGCCAGGGGCGGATTTCTGGGTGCTGCCGAGAATGACGACCAGGAACAGGAAGGTCGCCACGACCTCGAAGACGAGGGCGGAGGCGAGATTGTATTCGCCGAGATAGCCGGCACCCCATCCGTTCTGGCCGAGGCCGTTGGCGGCAAGGTCATAGCCGGTCTTGCCGGTGGCAATGAGGTAGAGGACGCCGGCGCCGAGCAGGGCGCCGATGAACTGCGCGGCCCAGTATTGCAGCATGGCGTTCAGCGGCATACGGCCCGCCACGAAGGCGCCGAGGCTGACAGCGGGGTTCACATGGCAGCCCGAGATGGGGCCGATGCCGTAGGCCATGGCCACGATGGCGAGACCGAATGCGAAAGCGATGCCGAGCTGGCCTACCTCGCCGCCGGCAAGCACGGCGGAGCCGCACCCCAGGAGCACAAGGGTAAAGGTGCCGACGAATTCGGCGATAAAGACTTTCATTTGGTGCCTCCAAAAAACGGCCGCGTCAGATCGGTTGTACCACAACGACACTGGGCACAACCATGGCGATCTTCGCTTCCCGCGGCAAGCGGCATGGCCGCACTTGCGTTCGCACGATGATGCGGCAACACAAGGCCGATCAGGACAGATCCGACCGGTGGAGACAAACGGGATGACACATGCGCTAAACTTCGCGCTGGCTGCCCTCGCGGCGGCGCTTCTGACAGGCTGCGGAACGCTATCCAGGGATGACAGCGGGAGTGCCGCTAAGCCAAAGTCCGACGCGCTGAAGACGCAGCTGCCCGCGGTGTCCGCGGCGCCCGTATTCGAGCCGAAGATCGTGTCACTTCCTTTCAGGGTCGATGTATCGTTCAGCAAAGGCGCACTGGCCAAACTGCGCGAGACGAATGCGGACCTCGGCGTTTCGGCAGATTATTACGGCGCACCTAAGGATCCTGGCATGCAGGGGCTGGATCCCGACCTGGGTATCTGGCTCGGCGGCGAGATGGAAACAATTGATCCGGTAAACCGGTCCCTGACGCTGAAAGGGCAGGTTGATGCGGCGCGGGTGGCCCGCGAGGTATCCGGCGACGCGCGGGTCAAGGTAATGGTTTTCCCGGTGCGCGCCTATACGGCTGAAGCGGCCGTGACGTGCACGGAGTTTGACGAGTACCTGTCGATCGCGGTCGAGACAGGCGGTACTGTCAACTGCACGCTCGAGGGTGAGTAGACTGCGCGATCAGACCGCGACGGCGGCCTTGATATGCGGGTGAGGATTGTAGTTGTCGATCCGGAAATCCTCATAGGCCCAGCTGAAGAGGTCCGTCTTTTCCGGGTTCATCCAGAGGGTGGGGAGCGGGCGCGGCTCGCGCGTCAGCTGCAGCTCGGCCTGCTCCAGATGGTTAAGGTAGAGGTGGGTGTCGCCGAAGGTGTGCACGAACTCGCCGGCGCGAAGGCCGGTAGCCCGCGCCATCATGTGGGTCAGCAGGGCATATGACGCGATGTTGAATGGCACACCCAGAAAGACATCCGCCGAGCGCTGGTAGAGCTGGCAGTTCAGCCGGCCGTTAATCACGTTGAACTGGAACAGGCAGTGACAGGGCGGCAGCGCCATGTCGTTGACCTCGGCCGGGTTCCAGGCCGAGACGATCAGGCGCCGGGAATTCGGGTTGGTGCGGATCTCGTCCAGCACCCACCGGACCTGGTCGATCGCACGCCCGTCCGGGGCCGCCCAGCTGCGCCACTGCTTGCCGTAGACGGGGCCAAGATCGCCGTTCGCATCGGCCCAGTCATCCCAAATGGAGACGCCGTTTTCCTTCAGCCAGGCAATATTCGTGTCGCCGCGGAGGAACCAGAGCAGCTCGATAATGATAGAGCGTACATGCAGGCGTTTCGTTGTCAGCAACGGAAAACCTTCTTCGAGGTCGAAACGCATCTGGCGGCCGAAGACGCCGCGCGTGCCGACCCCTGTGCGGTCACCTCGGTCATGGCCGTTCTGTAGTATGTCTTGCAGGAGAGCGTGATACTGCTGCATTCCCTGGTCCTCGGATGGGGGCGAATCGCGGTAAGTCTAGGTTAATCAGACCCTAACACGCCAGCAACAATTGCCCGTTTTCTGAAACCCGTTCTTCAAGCCTGAACTGTCATAAACGGCCTCAGTATTGCGCGGAAATCCGCCAAGAGGACCCTTGGCGATGGGTATCAGGAACGCAGTTGCAGGCCGGTTGCGCAGATTTTTCCGCGGCGAGAAAGGCAACGTGGCCATGCTTTTCGCCCTGGCCTGTCTGGTCATTTTCCCGATGGCCGGGTTCGGGATCAACCTGTCACGGGTAATGGTCGAGAAACACAAGCTGCAGATGGCAACCGATGCTGCGGCGCTAGCTGCCGCGCATGATCCGTTCATGTCCGCTGAAGAGCGCCTGCTAATCATCGAGGCCCACCTCAACCACGTGGAAGAGGATATCGGCAGAGAGATCGCGTATAGGTTCTCGCAGGACGAAGAAAGCCGGATTTCGCTGACCACAAGCATCAACGTCAACACGTCCATGGCCCACCTGATGGGCCGGGACTATTTAACCGTCACCACGCGCTCTGACGCGATTCAAGGCGGCGCCGACATCGAAGTCGCCATGGTTCTCGACATTACCGGCTCGATGGCGGGCGGCCGGATCACCGCGCTGCGCGAGGCCGCCGGCGACCTGGTCGATATCGTGATCAAGGAAGAACAGGAGCCTTACTATTCGAAGCTTGCAATGGTGCCTTACGCGGTTGCCGTGAACGTCGGTGATTATGCCGACGACGTGCGCGGCGATATTCGTCCCGGGGTCAGCATCACGGCGGCCAGCTGGCAGGTCGGTGCGCAGAGGAACGTCACAGCAATCACCCGCGCCAACCCGGCTGTCGTTACCTCGAGCGGGCATGGCTTCAGAAATGGAGACCGTGTCTGGATCAGCGGCGTGAGCGGCATGACCGCGATCAACAACCAGGTCTTCATGGTTGCGGGCGCCACCGCCGACACTTTCAAGCTACCAGGCGTCGACAGCAGACGCTTTGCAGCCTACTCGGGTGACGGCATTATCCGCCGGTGCCTCAACACCAACTGCGAAGTGCAGGTCACGGCTGCCGGTCACGGCCTCGCCAATGGCGATCATGTCTGGATCACGGGCGTCGAAGGGATGACCCAGGTGAACCGTTCGACACACGAGACCTGGGTGGTAGCAGATGCGTCGGCGGACACGTATGACCTCGTTGGCTCGGTTGGCCCCAGCTACGGCGCCTATACGGCCAATGGCCGCTCGTTCTGCACGGTCGCCGGCTGCGAGTGCTTCCGGTTCAGCAATGCGAGCTCGGGCGCCCAGCGCCTTCACCAGATCAGCAGATGCGCGACGGAGCGGACCGGGGTTGAGGCGTATACAGACATACCGGCAGAAGATGCTCCCGTAGGTTATGGCTACCTCTCGACAGCAAACCGCTGCCCCACAAACCAGATCGTGCCACTGAGTGATGACAGGGAAACCCTGCATGACGCCGTCGACGACCTCGTCATCGGCGGCTCGACTGCCGGACATCTCGGCGTGGCCTGGGGCTTTTATACGCTGTCGCCGGATTTCGGATCGATATTCCCGGAGAGCAGCCGCCCGGCCACCTTCGGACGCCCGAAGCTGCACAAGTTCGTGGTTTTTATGACGGACGGTGCGTTCAACTCATCATTCTGCCGGGGCGTCCTGTCGCGGACATCGACGGCGGGTTCGGGCTCAACCGCAGACCAGATCAACTGCAATTCCGAGAACGGCGATTCCTACACACAGGCTGCAGCATACTGCA
>CALGEF010000317.1 GCA_937881755.1 uncultured Acidobacteriota bacterium | reverse complement strand
GGGTGTCTCCAAGAAGACATGAACAAGTTCGCCCGATATGGTTAATTCGGAGTTAACAGATTGCCGTAATCTGCAACGCCGGCGTCTACGGCTGGTGCACGGGACTTAATTTCGGGGAACGGTGCTGGAGGCTCCACCCGGAATCGAACCGGGGTGCACGGATTTGCAATCCGCTGCGTCACCACTCCGCCATGGAGCCTCAGGCAACCGGAGCCGTCCCTAGCAAGGCTGGCGGGGGGAGACAATCGGCGGGCGCAGGCTAATTTCGCCGCGCGGCAAAGATTGCGTGCGCAGCGGGGCATGATACATGGCCGCAGACCCGGCTTCGCAGAGGCCCGGCTTCGCAGAGGGAAGTGACCCGCATGGATTTCGACCTTGCACGTGAGATCATGGTGGACAGCCAGATCCGCCCGAACGATGTGACCGACCCGCGGATCGTCAGCGCCTTCCTGCGCACGCCGCGCGAAGTGTTCGTGCCGAACGCGCGCAAGGGCGTGGCGTATTCGGAGCTGGAGATTACCACCTCCCCCGGACGCGCGCTGTGGATCGCGCGCGATACGGCAAAGCTGATCAAGATGGCAGAGATCCAGCCAACGGACGTGGTGCTCGTGGTGGGCGCCGGAGCGGGCTATGAAGCGGCGCTGATCAGCCACCTGGCCGACACCGTCATCGCACTGGAAGAGACGGCGCAGCTGGTGGATAGCATGTCGCAGCGGTTTGCCGCCATCGGCGTCGACCGTGCGGCGCCGGTGGAAGGGCCGCTGGCCAGGGGGCTGCCCGGGCAGGCGCCGTTTGACGTTATCTATGTAGCCGGCATGATCGAGCTGCTGCCAGACGCCTGGGCGCAGCAGCTGTGCGAGGGCGGGCGGCTTGCGGCGGTGATGGCGGATGCCGGCGGCATGGGCCGGGGGAAGGTGTTCACGAAGGCGGGGGGCGCCGTGTCGGCCCGCGAGGGATTTGACTGCTGCCCGCCGCGCTTTGCGGCGTTTGACCGGAAACCTAGTTTTAGCTTCTGATCCTTAGACACTGGCCTGAGGCTACTCTGCCGCAAGGTGAACGCTGTTCTCCTTTCGCAGGGCAGACCCTATATGACCGGGCAGACGAGGGAAATCGCCATGCGTGCCACTACACTGACACTCCTGATCGGGGTGAGCCTGTCGAGCCTGATGTTCAGCGCACCGGCCCGGGGCGAGACCCTTCCGGAAGCGGTGGCGGCCGCATTTGCGACCAATCCCCAGCTGGAAATCGAGCGCTACCGCACCGATATCGCCCGCTCGAACCTCGACCTGGCACGCTCGTCCGGCCTGCCGCAGGTGAACCTGTCGGCGAGCGGCGGGTATCAGTCGATTGACACCAACGCCGCTTTCGCCTTCGGCCTGGGCGACCAGTCGCTGGCCAGCACGCAGCTTCAGGCCGTGCAGCCGATCTATACCGGCGGGCGCATCCGGGCCGGCATCCGGCGCGCCGAGGCGGGAATCGATTCGGCAGACCGGACGTTTGACGCCGCGCGCCAGGACCTGATCCTCGATGTGGTGACGGCGTATGTCGATGTGCGCCGGGACCGCGAGACGGTGGCGATTCGCAAGAACAATGTAGACGTGACCGGCGAGCAGGTGCGCGCGGCGCAAGACCGGTTCGAGGTCGGCGTCGTCACGCGGACGGACGTGGCGCAGGCGCAGGCCAGGCTGGAAGGGGCGCGCGCCGCCCTCGCCGGGGCCGAAGCGGCGCTGGAGGGCAGCGCGGCGTTCTACCAGTTCCTGACCGGGCAGCTGCCGGGCGACCTGGCCGAGCCGCCGCCGTTCCCGCCCCTGCCGGCCAATGTCGAGGAAGCATTTACGGACGCAGTGGCAAACAACCCTTCGATCCTGGCGGCGCGGGAAGACCTTCGCGCGGCTTCGGCGGGGGTGGACGAGGCCAGGGCGGCCGGGCGCGCACAGATCAGCCTCGTCGGAACGGCCGGCGTGCAGGAAACCTATGGCGACACCGGCCAGCGCGACACCAGCGTGTCGGCGGTGGCGCAGGGCCGGATCCCGCTGTTTTCGGGCGGCGCCGTGAAGGCGCAGGTCAATTCGGCAAAGCTGCAGCGCGAACAGGCGCGGCGCCGGATCGATGCGTTCGAGACGCAGGTGCGGGCGCAGGTGGCGCAGTCCTGGTACGGCTATGATGCGGCGACGCGGGCCATCGAGGCCTCGCGCCGGCAGGTCGAGGCGGCCGAAATTGCATATGAAGGCGCCAAGCAGGAACTGGCGGTCGGCGTGCGCACCACACTGGATGTGCTGGACCAGGAGCAGCAGCTGTTTGAAGCGCGGCTGGCGCTCGTCGGCGCAGAGCGCGATGCCTATGTGGCCGCCCACCAGCTGTTGCGGGCGACTGGCGGCCTGGACACCATCGGCTGAGCATCTGGCCTTCCGGCCGGTAACGCGTTAACCTTGTCAAAGGGTTGTTAACCGGATCCGGCCTACGCCTGAACCCATGTCCGGGAAGTGATTCCAGTAACAAGGGGCTAAGATGGCCAACGAAGCGCACAAAGAGCCGACGATGGAGGAAATCCTCGCGTCGATCCGCAAGATCATCTCGGATGACGAACCCGTGCCGCCTCGCGCGCCCGGAACGGCGGCCGGGCCGGCGCTTCGGGAAGTCGCGCCGGGGCCGGTGAACGATTACGAAGACATCGAGGACGCCGCCGCCGGCGACATCCTGGACGACAGCGATCAGGCGATGTTCGAGGCGCAGGAGGATCTGGCGCCGCAGCCTGCCGCGGTTTCGGCCAAGCTGACCGGCCCGGAATTCACATTTGAAGAAATGCTGGGCGCCGCCCGGCAAGCCCCGGCCGAGCCGGCCCCGCAGCCGGTTTCGCCGATCACCCGCACCCCGACTGCCCGCCCCTCTTTCCCCGCCCCGGAGACCACGATGCAAACGAGCGCCCGCTACGCCCAGACCGCCCTTACCGACGAGCACACCGCCGACATTGCCGCCGGCGCGCTCGGCAAGCTGATCTCCAGGATGGAGATTGCCGGCGACAACACCATCGAAGGTCTCGTCAAGGAGATGCTCAAGCCGATGATCAAGGACTGGCTCGATGCCAACCTCGCAAACATCGTCGAGGAGAAGGTAGAGGCCGAAGTCCAGCGTATCGCCCGCATGGCGCGCTAGCCTCATTTCCCAAACTTGATATAGGGAACGGCGCGCCCTCACCGGCGCGCTTTTCTTTTGCGCCTTTACCGGACCCCAGCCAGACGATGCTTGACCAGAGATTTGACCCCGCCGAAGCCGAAGCCCGGATCTACCAGGCCTGGGAGGACACCGGCTGCTTCCGCCCGTCCGGGGATACCAGCGCGCAGGCCTATTCGATCGTCATCCCGCCGCCGAACGTGACCGGCGTGCTGCATATGGGCCATGCGCTCAACAATACGCTGCAGGACGTGCTGATCCGGTTCGAACGGATGCGCGGGAAGAACGTTTTGTGGCAGCCGGGCACAGACCATGCGGGCATTGCGACGCAGATGGTGGTCGAGCGCCAGCTGGCGAAGGAAGGCAACCCGGACCGCCGGTCGATGGGACGCGAGGCGTTCCTGAAGCGCGTCTGGGCGTGGAAGGAAGAGTCCGGTGGCTCGATCAGGGGACAGCTGAAGCGGCTCGGCGCCTCATGCGACTGGTCAGTCGAGCGGTTCACGATGGACGAGGGCCTGTCGAAGGCCGTCACGAAAGTGTTCGTCGACCTGCACAAGAAGGGCCTGATCTACCGCGACAAGCGACTGGTGAACTGGGACCCGCATTTCCAGACGGCGATTTCGGATCTGGAAGTCGAGACAAAGGAAGTGGCGGGACACTACTGGCACCTGCGCTATCCGCTGGCGGACGGCGTGACCTATGATCATCCGCTCAAGGATGAAGACGGCAATGTCACGTTCGAGACGCGCGGCTATATCGTGGTGGCGACCTCGCGGCCGGAGACGATGCTGGGCGATACCGGCGTGGCGGTGCATCCGGAGGATGCGCGCTATGCCGGGCTGGTCGGCAAGCTCGTAGAGCTCCCGATTGTCGGCCGGCGCGTGCCGGTCGTGGCGGATGAATACGCAAACCCCGAGAAGGGTTCGGGCGCGGTGAAGATCACGCCGGCGCATGACTTCAACGACTTTGAAGTCGGCAAGCGCGCAGGGCATGCGCCGCTGAACATCCTGACGGCAGTTGCCGCCATCGTGGACGGCGCGCAGGCCGATGCGGCGGGTATTCCCGCTGAGCTGCGCGGGCTTGACCGGTTCAAGGCGCGTGAAGCGGTTGTCGCCGCATTTGAAGCCGCCGGCCTGCTGGAGCGGATCGAGGACCTGAAGATCGAGCAGCCGTTCGGCGACCGCTCCGGCGTGGTGATCGAGCCATGGATGACGGACCAGTGGTACGTGGATGCGGGCACGCTGGCGAAGCCGGCGCGTGCGGCGGTCGAGGACGGGCGCACACGCTTCGTGCCGGAGAACTGGACGAAGACGTATTACAACTGGATGGACAATATCCAGCCCTGGTGCATCAGCCGGCAGCTCTGGTGGGGACACCGGATTCCGGCCTGGTATGGGCCGCGCAAGCTGGACGGCGGCGGCGAAAGCTATGACTTCACGGGCGCCGAGCCGCCGGAAGTGTTTGTCGCCGCAAGCGCGGCAGAGGCCGTGAAGCTCGCTGAGACGTTTTATAAGCGCTCCGTCCAGGTGTTC
>CALGEF010000316.1 GCA_937881755.1 uncultured Acidobacteriota bacterium | reverse complement strand
GAGGTGCCGCGCCGCCGGTCCGCCCGGCATTCATGCACTGCGTGCATGAATGTCCTGCCGGGACGCCCTTCCCTGCGGGGCCCCCGCTATGCATATGGGGTCCAGCAGCAACCCTTCCGATGGAGGCCGTCGGTGATTGACATTCGTCCGTTCGACAAGCTGGGCCGGTTCCGTAATGACTGGCTCAACGCCCACTACCACTTCTCGTTCTCTCAGTTCTACGATCCCGCCCGCATCCAGCACGGCGCCCTGCGCGTCTGGAATGATGACGAGATCGAGCCGCGCACCGGCTTTCCGCCGCATGGCCACGACTCGATGGAAATCATCACCTATGTCCGCAAGGGCGCGATCACGCACAGGGACTCGCTCGGCAATACCGGCCGTACCGAGGCCGGCGACGTGCAGGTGATGAGCGCGGGGTCCGGCATCCAGCATTCCGAGTGGAATGGCGAGGACGTGAAGACCGAGCTGTTCCAGCTGTGGATCATGCCGCGCACCCGCGGCGGCAAGCCGAACTGGGGCGCGCGCAAATTCCCGAAGGGCGACCGGTCCGGCAACTGGACCGTGCTGGCCTCGGGGACCGGCGAGGCCGGCAGCCTGGTGATCAACCAGGATCCCAGGGTGCTGGGCGCCGCGATTAAGGCCGGCGAGACGCTGGCTTACACCCTGCCCGAGGGGCGGTATGGCTACCTGGTGGTCGCCGACGGCGAGGTGACGCTCAACGGCAAGCCGCTGCGGACCCGCGATGGCGCGGCCATTTCCGGCAGCGAGACGCTCACCCTCGAGGGCGTCAATCCGGCCGAGCTGGTGCTGGTCGACACGGTCTGAGGCATGCTCACGTGCGTGTGACTTCTTCCCCCGGTCAATCGCTGGTAATGTCCACGGCATTGACCGGGTTTTAACGCACCTGACAGGAGCCTTCAGATGAAACATCTTCTCGCAGCTGCCATTCTGGCCGGCCTGGCCCCGGCGGCGATGGCGGCGGAAATCAATGTCTCCTACGCGCCGGAGTTTTCCGAAACGCTGACCGAGGATTACGGCGTCAAGGAAGGCGAGTATCTTTCCAGGCGCGTGCGCGAGGACCTGGAGCGCGAACTCGCCAAGGCAGGCGCCGATGTGGCGCGCATCGACGTGACCATCGTGGATGCCAAACCATCGCGGCCGACCTTCAAACAGGGCCTGGACAAGCCCGGCCTCGATATGTTCCGCTCGGTCAGCCTCGGCGGCATGAAGCTGCAGGCGGTGGCGTATGATGCTGCGGGCGCTGTGTCCGAGCCGTTCGAGTACAAATGGTATGAGAACGACATCCACCAGGCTGGCCTGACCACCTGGCAGGATGCACGCCGGGCCTCGAGCCGGTTTGCCGCGCGGTTTGCAAAGACGGTCAACTAGGGCTTGTCGCCCGGTTCAATCCGCACACTGAGGACGTCCGGTGTTTTGAGGTGCAGGTCGCGCTGTGGATGCGGGACCTGGATATTGTGGCGCTCCAGCGCCGAATGGATTTCCCAGACATAGTCCGCCATCACGCGCTGCGGGCGTAGCACCGCCTCGTCGGTGAGCCAGACGATCAGCTCGAAGTCGAGGCGGAACTCGCCGAAGCGCACGAGCCAGACCTGCGGCTTGCGATCGCCCTGATCGTCAAAGGTCCAGGGCAGACGGGACGCTGCTTCGAGGCCGGCCGTGTGGACAAGCTCCTTGGGCGTGCCGTAGGCGACCCCGAACGGCACGTGGATCCGGCGCTTGGCATCCATGTGGGTCCAGTTGATCAGCTGGTTCTTGATGAACGCCTCGTTGGGCACGATGATATCGATATTGTCGTTGGTGGTCAGCACCGTGGAGCGGAAGTTGATTTCCTTCACGAGGCCCGAGAGGCCGCCCTGCAACTCGATGAAATCGCCAACCTTGAGCGTCTTTTCCATCAGGAGGATGACGCCCGAGATGAAGTTCGAGAAGATCGACTGAAGGCCGAAACCAATGCCGACGCCGAGGGCGCCGGAGAAAAAAGTGAGCGCGCCAAGGTTCACCCCGATCAGGTTCAGCGCCACGACGAAGGCGATGATGATGGCGACACCCTTGAGCGTCTGGCCGAGCAGGCCGCCGACCGAGGGCGGCAGGTTCTGCGCGCTGCGCATCTGCGACTGGGCGAGGTTGCCGATCAGCCAGCCCAGCCAGAGCGCGAAGGCCGCGAGGCAGAGGCTCGTCAGCAGGCGCAGGAGCGTAACCTCCGCCGTGCCGAACCGGATGACCACCGATTCCAGCCCCGCGCCGAGCGGGCCGAGCCAGCCGACGATATAGAGCGCCGCGAAGGCCCAGAGGGAGAAGGCGACGGTTTTCGAGACGACGCCGCGGGTCATGCCGGCGGTGACAATCTGCACCGCAATCCAGGCAGTCAGGAGGCTGATGGCGATATGCAGCGAGCGGCTGCCGAGGCCGGCCGCCTCGAAGGCGGCAGTGACACCAGCGAGGAGGAGCACGGTGAAGGCGGGCCACAGCATGCGCAGGACAGCGACGAGGGCGAGCAGTACGAAGTCGATCCGCCCGCGCACCTCGGCGACCGCCATCAGGCGCTTGCGCGGGACGCGCGACAGGCCATAGGCGATGGCCGCGGCCACGGCGATGGCGGCGAGTTGCCAGACGGTGTCGGGCGACGCGAGATCGGCGATAGCCTCACTGCTCCATTTCGAGGCGATCCGCATGAGCTTTTCAACCGCCGGCACAGCGGCCGGCAAGGGGACAGAAAGCTCCTGAATCAAGTTGCCCTCACTTCGCAGGAATGCGGCGGTGTTTTCCGACCTTACCGGCGCTCTTTGCGCACGCAACCCCTGGCAGCTGTGTCCGGCGCCGCAGATCAGGGCGGGCGCTGATGGCCGGGAGCCTGCGCGCGTGCAGGTGCTTTACCTCAGCCACGAAGCCGGAGACGAGGAAGCGAGCGGCGAGGGGCCGCGTTTTCCCGGGACAGGCGGCGTATCACAAGGCGGTGGGCCAGGCAGCGGCGGTCCGGAAGGGCGTCCGTTTCGGGTCCCTGCCCTGACTTGCAGGTCAGCCCACAAACACAGGTAAGGCGCCTGCCCGGCGCGTGCCGGCGTGCGCCCTGAAGCAAGCTGATACCCGGCGCCGGGGAGCCAGAAGAACCGGTCCCGGGCAGCTGAATTCTGCCGGTCAGCCCCGCTGCAGCACCAGTTCGCAGCGCTCGTTGAGGCTGGGGCGGGCCATGGCCACGCGGCTGAGACCGGGCAGACGCGGTTTCAGGTCGGCAGCGGCCCAGAGGCAGAGGCATTCGAGGGTCGGGACTTCCAGGCCGCCGATCTCGTTGAGCAGGCGGTGGTCAAGTTTGGCGGCGGTGGCGTTCAGGCATTCGGCCAGGCGGCTGAGGTCTTCGACCCATTGTTCGCCGGTTTTCACCATGCCGGCGACGGTCGCTTCAAGGCGGAAGGAATGGCCGTGGATGGCGCGGTAAGGGTGACCTTCGGGCTTTCCGTCCATATAGTGGGCGGCCTCAAAGGTGACCGCTTTAGAGATTTCGAACACCTGGCCTTGTGCCACTAGGGCAGGCCGGTCAGTTTGTGGGTTTGCAAGCTCAGTCGCCATTTTGGATTCTTCAAACAGTAAGCGGCGGTTTCCGCAACGTGGGACACGCCCGGCCCGTCGTCCCTCGGTTGGAGGAAAAAGTG
Organism: uncultured Acidobacteriota bacterium; assembly: GCA_937881755.1. Taxonomy (GTDB): domain Bacteria; phylum Pseudomonadota; class Alphaproteobacteria; order Caulobacterales; family Hyphomonadaceae; genus Hyphomonas. Next base: position 4,770 of record CALGEF010000316.1, on the reverse strand, counting down.
CTGGAAGTCCAGCGCGGCGAAGCGTTCGGGGTTGGCCTCGGGCTCGGACTGCGGATAGACGAGCTTCAGCTCGTGACCGCGGGTCTGGACGAGCGGGGCGCTGGCCTTCGGGCTGACGCAGATCCAGTCAATCGAGACCGGCGCCGGGAGGGTGCCATTGGTTTCGATAGCAATTTCGAACCCAGCCTCATGGAGGGCGCCGATGAGGGGCTCGTCCAGCTGCATAAGGGGTTCGCCGCCAGTGCAGACAATATAGGGCTTGCCGAGTGCGGCGGCGCCGGCCTGCCAGAGGTCGGCGATGTGGGCGGCCAGCGCTGCGGCCTCGCGGAACTTGCCACCTCCTTCGCCGTTCGTGCCGATGAAGTCTGTATCGCAGAAGCGGCAGACGGCGGAGGCGCGGTCTCGTTCCAGCCCGCTCCAGAGGTTGCAACCGGCAAAGCGCAGAAAGACAGCAGCGCGGCCCGTCTGGGCGCCCTCCCCCTGCAGCGTATAGAAGGCTTCCTTAACCGAGTAGGTCATCGCGCGGCCTGCCAGCGGGTCCAGCCATTGGCGCGCAGTCCGCAGGCCGGGCAGGTGCCGCAGCCATAGCCCCAGGCATGGCGTTGGCTGCGGTCGCCGAGATAGCAGGTGTGTGTGTGCTCGGCGATCAGGCCGAGGAGCGCCTCGCCGCCGAGGTTTTCGGCAAGGGCCCAGGTGCCGGCCTTGTCGATATGCATCAGGGGCGCCTCGATGGTCAGGCCGGACCCGAGGCCGAGCTGGAGCGTCCTTTCCTGGGCCTTGAGGGTATCGGCGCGGCAGTCGGGATAGCCGGAATAGTCCGTCTCGCACATGCCGCCGACGAGGACGCCGGCGCTGCGGCGCAGGGCGAGGGCGCCGGCGAGGGTAAAGAAGAGGAGGTTGCGGCCGGGCACGAAGGTGGACGGCAGGCCGTTCGCCTGCATCTCGATCTCCACGTCTTCGGTCATCGCGGTCTGGCCGAGGGATTTGAGGACGCCGGCATCAAGCAGGTGATCCGGCCCCAGGCGGGCGGCCCAGGCGGGAAAAGCTTCGATCAGGCGTTCCCGGAAGGCCGGACGGCAGGCCAGTTCCACGCGGTGGCGCTGGCCATAATCGAAGCCGACCGTTTCGACACGGGCGAAGCGGTCAAGCGCCCAGGCGAGGCAGGTGGCGGAATCCTGGCCTCCTGAGAACAGGACAAGGGCGGTGTCGGAATGCTGAGACATCGTCGGCCTCTAACAGGCCGGCCGGGAGCGGCCAAGACGCAAGGGAAGCCTGCGTTACATTTTTGACACCGGTGCAAAGTGAATGACCCCCTCCCTCCGCGAGACCAATTGACACGGCAGCAAACCTGCACTTGTGTGAACGTCGAAGCGGCCCCGCTGTAGAGGGCCACTCGCGAATCAGCAACAGAATCGGTGCTTTGCAAAGCGCGGCCCGAGGGGAGGAAAATTCGAATGACCCGTATAACAGACTCGAAATATGTCTTGCTGGCAGGCGCTTCGGCCCTGGCAATGAGCCTGTTCGGCCCCCTGGCAGTCGCCCAGGAAGACGCCGCGCCGGAAGATGACCGCCGCCTTGGCACCGTCACCGTCACCACCCAGAAAGTCGAGCAGTCCATCCAGGACGTTCCGATTGCCGTTTCGGCCTTTGACGAAGCTGCCCTCGACAAGATGCAGCTGACAGGTGGCCCTGACCTCCTGAAAGCTATCCCCAACACCGCCTTCACGGCCAGCAACTTCGGCGGCTTCAACTTCCGCATCCGCGGTATCGGCGTCGATGCTGTCGCCCAGTCGAGCGACGCAGGCGTGGGTATCCACCAGAACGACGTCCCGCTCGGTGCCAACCGCCTGCTGGAAGCCGAGTTCTTCGACATGGAGCGCGTCGAGGTCCTGCGCGGCCCGCAGGGCACGCTCTACGGCCGTAACGCCACCGGCGGCGTGTTCAACGCGATCACCGCGAAGCCTGTGCTCGAAGAATACCAGGGCAGCGCGACGGTTACCCTCGGCAACTATGATACCCTCAAATACAGAGGCATGCTCAACGTCCCGATCGGTGACAAGATCGCCATTCGTGTGGCGGGCAGCGCGCTTGAGCGTTCGGGCTATGCGACAAACACCGTCACCGGGCAGTCGATCGACGGCCGCGAACTGTTTGGTGTGCGTGGCTCGGTCCTGTTCGAACCGACGGACAATTTCCGCGTGACCTTCATCGCCGAGCACTTCGAGGAAGACGACGACCGTCTCCGCGCGGGCAAGCAGTTGTGTGCGAAGGACCCGTTCAAGACGTCCTTCAACGGCATCGCTATTGGCGCATTCGACCAACTAGGGACGTCGCTGGGTTGCCGTGACACGGCTCTCGAAGACATGAATGACCGCGTGAACTCTGCTGCCACGCTTGGCGGCGGTCTGGCGATCACGGCCGGCCTGCTGAACGGCGATGCGTTCACTGCGCCCGTCGATCCGAACCTTCGTAATATCGAGTCGGCTTTCGACCCGACCTATTTCGCGGACCAGACGCTCTACACGCTCAAGGGCGAATTTGACGTCACCGACTCGCTGAAGCTCAGCTATATCGGCAGCTATAGCGAAACCTCGCTGCAGTCACTGGAGGACTATAACAAGATCGCCCCGACGATCAGCTTCAACGCCACGGCAGGACCGTTTGCCGCTGTCCCGGTTCTTTACGGCCTCCTTTTCCCCGGCGGGGTGGTCAACGATCCCCAGCTCGGTGCCTCGAACCGGTTCCGGACATTCGACATAGCCGGCGGCGGCAGCGAACAGACGACGCACGAACTTCGCCTCCAGTCTGCCTATGATGGCCCGTTCAACTTCAACTTTGGCGCCATCAAGGTCGACTTGGAGTCGATTGATCCGTCGGTCCCGACTGACGGCTACCATGTCCTGTCGAACTCGCTGACCGCGTTGACCCAGATCAACAACGCAGCTGGCGGCGCCTTCTTCGGCGGCGTTGTTCCAGTTGACAGCGGTGTCGGCGGCGTGCCGGTCTTCGCGGGCTCAACCACCGGCACCGGCGGTAACTACTTCCGCTCGCTGTCGCCCTATACCCTCGATTCCTACGCCGTGTTCGGTGAAGGCTATTATGACCTGACCGAGGACCTGAAATTCACGCTCGGCTTGCGCTACACGAACGACAAGAAGGAACAGGACATCATCCCGACCTTCCTGTTCACGCCGATTGCCGCCATCCCGGGCGGTGACCCGCTGGCCCCGCGACCGACCGCTGGCGCTTCGCCTGACCTCGGCGGTGACGGCACCCTCAATGCAAACTTCGCCGAGACCACGGGCCGCGCCGGTTTCGACTGGACCCCGGACCTGGGCTTCACTGAAGATACGCTGGTCTACGCCTTCTACTCGCGCGGCTATAAAGGCGGCGGTATCAACCCGCCCCAGCCCGCCGGTGCAAACCTCTTCCCGCCGATCTTCGAGCCCGAGTTCATCAATTCCTACGAACTCGGCACGAAGAACACGCTGGCTGGCGGCGCGCTGCAGGCCAACGTCACGGGCTTCATGTATGACTATGAAGGCTACCAGATCACGCAGATCGTGAACCGGACTTCGGCCAACTTCAACATCGACACCAAGATCTCGGGCCTCGAGATCGAAACTATCTGGAACCCGGTATCGACCCTGATCGTCAACGCCAACCTCGGCCTGCTCAACACCGAGATCCAGGACACCTGGGGCATCGACCTCCTTGACCGCACGAACGGCCGCTCCGACCTCGTGGCGCTCAAGAACGCGGCAACCTTCGCCAACTGCGTTGTCTCGGCACAAGGCTATGCGGCCGTGCTTCGCGGCATCCAGGCGGGCGCCCTGGCCGCCGGGTCTACCCGCGGCCTCTGCGCCGGTGCCTTTGTCGGGCAGGAAGCCGCTCTTGCCGTGTTTAACGGCGGCACGCCGATCGGAAGCGTGACGGTGACGAACAGCGACGGTACGCAGTCGACCATCGCCGGCTTCACCCCGTTCGACGGCGATGCGAAAGACCTTGATGGCAATTCGCAGCCGGGCGCGCCGGAGTCGACCTTCAACATCGGCGTCGAATACACCTGGGAGCCAGGCTCCTTCGGCAACTGGGGCCTTACGGGCCGGTTTGACTATTACCGTCAGGCCGACAGCTTCAGCCGCGTCTACAATACCGAGCGGGACGTATTGCCAAGCTGGGACAACCTGAACGTCAACGTCTCGCTCTTCAACGACGAGAACGGCATCCGGGTCGACCTGTTCGGCAAGAATATCTCCGATGAGGAGGTCATCACCGGCGCCTACCTGACGGATGACTCGTCGGGCCTGTTCACCAACATCTTCCTCACCGAGCCACGCACCTACGGCGTGTCGGTGACGAAGTCCTGGTAACAGACGCCTCAGGCGTTACCTGATCGAGGGGCGGCCTTTCGGGGCCGCCCCTTTTTCGTTGGCGCAGCGGCGCGGAACCTTTTATGTCTGCGGGCAACATTCACGACACTACCCGGAGCCCGCGCCATGAGACCCCTTGCCCGCCTGCCTGCCCTTGCTGTCATCGCTGCGCTCGCCGCCTGTTCCGAGCCGGTGGAGCCCTCCGCGCCGATCGCGGTCAGCGATACGAAGGTGAAGCTGGAACCGCTGGTTGCGGCCGAGCAGCCCTGGGGCATGGTATTCCTGGCCGATGGCGGCCTCCTGTTCACGGAGAAGGAAGGCGGATTAAAATATCTCGCACCGGGCGGCCAGGCGGCGGCGCCGGTGGCCGGATTGCCGCCCGCGCTGGTGGCTGACC
>CALGEF010000315.1 GCA_937881755.1 uncultured Acidobacteriota bacterium | reverse complement strand
GCACCTAGAGACAGACAGGTCTCCGGAGTGCAGCGCCCTTGTCCCAGAATAGGCACGACCACTGGATCGCAGTATCCGTTTGCCGCAATTATCAACCCGATCTTGAGGCCATGACGGCCGGGGCCATCGTCATGGCCGGCGCTTCGCCCATCGGCTGGGTGCAGCTTGCCTCCGGTGAGCCTTTGAGCGCCGGCTATGCCGCCTTCGAAACCAGCCCTGAAACCGCCGCCAAGGTTCGCGCGATGATCGAGCGGCATGCTGAGATCGACGCCGCCGTCATGCCGGCGCACCTGTTCGGCCGCAAACGCCTCCTCATCTCCGACATGGATTCAACCATCATCGGTCAGGAGTGCATCGACGAACTTGCCGATGCCGTCGGCCTGAAACCGCAGATCTCAGAGATCACCGAACGCGCCATGCGCGGCGAACTGGACTTTGAAGCCGCACTGACTTCCCGCGTTGCAATGCTGCGCGGCCTGCCGCTGGTCGAGCTGGACCGCACCCTGCGCGAACGCATCACGCTGAACCCCGGCGCCCGCACCCTGATCGCCACGATGAAGGCCCACGGCGCGCAGACCCTGCTCGTCTCCGGCGGCTTCACTTTCTTCACCTCGCGCGTTGCTCAGCTGGCCGGCTTTGCTTCGCATCAGGGCAATACACTTATCGATGACGGCGCCGCGCTGACCGGCGAAGTCGGCCAGCCGATCCTCGGGCGCGCCGCAAAGCGCACGGCGCTGCTGGAGGCCGCCGCTGCCTTCGGCGCGGGGCCGGAGGATGCCATCGCGCTCGGTGACGGGGCAAACGACCTCGACATGATCAAGGCCGCCGGTCTCGGGATTGCCTATCACGCCAAACCGGTGGTTGCTGCCGAGGCGGCCGCATCGATCCGGCATACTGATCTCACGGCCGCGCTGTTCTTCCAGGGCTTTACCGCCGCTCAATTCGTCCACGGATAAACTGAAGAATGCCGACGCTCCGCACGCTTGCCTTTCAGGCCTGGTTCCGGATCAGCCGCCCGATGACGCTCGGCGTGCGCGCGGCCGTCGAGAATGCTGATGGCCATGTCTTCATGGTGCGCCATACCTACATCAATGGCTGGTTCATGCCTGGCGGCGGCATCGAGAAGGACGAGCCTGCGCTCGAGGCGCTGCGCCGTGAACTGATCGAAGAAGGCGGCATCCGCCTTATCGCCGAGCCGAAAGTCTTCGGCTTTTATTCAAACCACCACCATTTCCGTAACGACCATGTCCTGCTCTACCACGTGCCCTGGGGCAGCTGGGAAAAGGTGGCTGCCACCAGCACCGGCGAGATTTCCGAAACCGCCTGGGTCAACCCGCACGCGCCGCCGGCCGGCGTCACCGCCGGCAACCTGCGGCGCCTCGAGGAACTCTATCGCGGCGCGCCGGTCTCGCCCTGGTGGGCGCCCGGTACCTGATAGGCCTTGCCCGAGACCTTCACGCGCGGTACCCGGCCTGTCTGCTCGAACCCGGTCCAGGCCGGCGCAAGAGCCGTCCAAAAGGACAAGTGTTCGCTGCCCCACTGAGCAGCGAGATTGTCCCCGGTCATCGCAAACGGAAATATATGAACGTCTACGGACGATTGCCCGCCCTCAAAGGCGGCCTGCATCAGTGTCCAGATCTCCTCGATTCCCGGATCGGTCATCGCGAAGCAGCCGCTCGAGACGCAAGATCCATGCACCATCAGGAAACTGCCGGTGCGCCGGTTGGCGCGGTCGAACGCGTTCGGGTAGCCGAGGTTGAACGAGAGGTGGTAGCTGGAGGCCGGGTTCATCTGCGCCGGCGCAACCTCGTAGAAGCCCTCCGGTGCCTGGCCGTCACCTTCCCGCATCTTCGGACCAAGCCCTCCGGACATGGAGCAGATCGGCCAACTGCGGAACGCCTGGAATGCACCATCTGCGTCCGCCACATAGGCGGTCAGCTCGGCAGGTTGCTTGGTGATGCGCAGATAGACCGGGCTCCCGAATTCCAGTCCCGCTGCAGCCAGATCGCGTTCCAGCTTCGGCTGCTGCGCAGCATAGGCTGCATCGGACCGGCGGGAGGAGGGCGGTGTCCCTGCCTCGGCGAAGGCCAGCAGCGCGGGCAGGCAAAGAAATGCGAGCATCGCGATCAGTACCGCGCCAAGGCTCGGCTTCAGGCGGCGGCGATATTTCGGACGGCGCGGGCGCATGTGCCCAATTTCGACGTCGATTGTGGCTGATGCCGGGCGTGATTGTGGACGCGCCGGGGTTTTAATCAGCCGCCGGTCATCCGTTGACGGTCTTTCCGTCTGCCTTCAGCGGCGCTCCCCGCAGGTGCTGAAGTGTAGACAGGGGCGTCAGCGACGCGAGCGAGGGACGGGCCAGGAAAAACCCCCGCATCAGTTCAACGCCCATATTGCGCAGGGCTTCCGGTTCCTTCGCCGTCTGGATCCCCTCGAAGACAATCCTGATGCCAAGGTCGCGCAGCATGTGCAGCCCCGATCTGAGGATCAGGCGCTTCACGCGGTCGGCGTCGATGTTGCAGATCAGCTCAAGGTCGATCTTGACGATGCCGGGCTGGAACTTGGACAGATGACCGAGGCTGGAATACCCGGCGCCAAATTTGTCAATCGCGGTCAGGAAGCCCATGGCAAGGTAGGAGCGCAGGATGTTCAGCAGGTGCGCGATCTGGAGCTTTTCGGACATGGTGAACTCCAGAATGATCGGCTTCAGCCAAAAGCCAGACTGCAGGGCGCCATCCAGCCTCGGCCCGATGCAGGCTTTCGGTGGTACTTGGCAGGAAATTGATGGACAGCAGGCTGCCCTATCCGGCGATCCCAGGGTCAGAAGCGAGCTCGGTCGCCTTTACCCGGCACGCCTGATCGAATGCATGCCGGCTGCGCTGGCAGATCATCCCAGGGGCGTCGCCAGTACCGCGTCCATCCGTGCCGCGAACAAGCGCCTCGTGGGCAAAGACGCTTCCATCCGTGATGCTCACGATCGGATGGAAGGCCATGGTAATCTGCACATCAAACCGTTCGCCGTTCCGGCAGCCACTGCATATGGCCTGGATGTCCGTGATCCGCTCAGACGTCAGAGTCCAGGAACATTGATACAGAAGGGACGTTCAGTAAGCCCTCAAACGGCGTGTGTTGTGCCCCGCCGGGTTGCATCGCCAACAGGCCACTACCGAAGAGGGCGCCCTTGTTTCAGCCTGTCCGGATTGCGCGCACGTACTGCGCCGCCGTGAACAGGGACAAGGCCGTCGCCGTCCACAGCAGCACCACCAGAATCCCCGCGCCTGCCACCGCCACCGCGCTCGATCCGGTGATCGCCTGCTCGACCGTCGCCGGCGCCAGACTGTAGGGCAGCATCAGGCCGGCAATCGCCGCCATCTCGATACCGGTCTTCAGTTTCGCAAGGTCGCTCGGCGCCACCACCCCGCTCGCTTCCGGGCGTGTGCGCAGCCAGGTCATGAATACATCCCGGGCAATCATCAGCGCTGCCGGAAAATAGATCAGCCAGGTCTTCAGCGTCATCGCGAGACCAAGCAGCGCGAGCCCGACCAGCAGCTTGTCGGCAATCGGGTCCAGCCAGACCCCAAAGCGGCTCTCGGCCTTGAACTGGCGCGCCGTCCAGCCATCCAGGAAATCTGTCAGCGCGCCGGAAATGAACGAGAGCAGCGCAAACTGGTGCCACAGCTGCTGCAGCGTCGCCTGGCGCAAGGCCTCGTCGCCGCTGGCCATCGTGAACGCCTCGCCGGCAGCCGCGGCGTTTAACGCGCCGCACAGCACCAGCACGGCGAACACGCAGCGCGAAACCGACAGGGCGTTGGGGATCCAGGCAAGCATCGTCGACAGCCATAGCCAGCCGGGGCCGCCCTCGGCAAGCGCCTGGCTTCAGTATGGGCTCAATGTTTCAGGCGAAGGTCCGAGATCGAGCGGGCAATCGTGCGATAGACCTCGACGAGTTCTGCGCCGTTGTCGGCGCTGAATGCATGGCCGGCCGAGGTGGCGCAGTATTCCAGGATCGTTCGCCCGTCGCCGGTCTTCTGTACGCCCGAGGGCACCTGGAAGCCGATGGTGAAAATCTGGATATTACTCGGCAGCGTCTTCATCTGGTCGCACAGGTCCATCGATTGCTGGAACGAGCTGCGCGTCGCCGTCGGGTGCTGGATATTGAATTCGCCGTCCGTCATCAGGATCAGGAACTTGGACGTGCGCGTCGCGCCGTAGTCGCGCGGGCGCGACACCTCCGGCCAGATGCCTGACCAGTTGGGGGACAGGAGATACCAGCCCCAGGCGATTCCGAGATGGCCCGCCGTGCCGCCCTCGGCAACCAGGCCGTTGACGTGGTCCTTCAGCGCGGCCTTGTCTTCGGTCAGCGGCACCGGCCCTGACGGCTGGCAGGTGCCATGCCGGCCTTGATACGCGCCGACATTGTAGCCCCGCGCACCATTGGTCTCCACATCCTGCCAGCCATCATACTTGCTGGTCGAGCTGGCGGAGAAGTTCCAGCGCGGATTGCCTGCGCCGAGCCAGCGCCCCGAGGTCGGCACGGCGTCCGAGGCGGCATAGGTGCCATTGCGCTCGTAAACGCAGCTACCCGACAGGCCGGTATCCTCGAAATAGGCGCGCCGCGTGTTCCAGGTATAGCTGGACCAACGCCCGCAGCTTCCGCCGCTGCTGCAGGTGCCGCGCTGATAGAAGAAGAAGCGCTTGCCCGTCGCCTGGTCGATCATGCGTTCGTCATTGTACGCATTATAGTTCGATTGCGCCGCCGAGTTCGAGCTGTCTGCGGCCAGCGTCTGGTCGTCCGTCACGGCGTTGACATAGGGCCCCGCGTTGAGGGAATGATTGTAGCTCGTCACGGCAATACGCACGGAACCGTCGCGTTCCCGGTCATCCGGCAACAGTTCGTCGAACGCCGCGCTTGCCGCCGACTTCAGCTGGTCCAGTCGTCCGGCGGTGTTCATCGAACCCGAGACGTCGAACACGAAGGCGACGTCTACGACACCGATCCCGTAAGTCGAGGTCGCGTCCACCGTGAACGCCAATTCATCATGACCAATAATCTGTGTCAGGAAGGTCGGCTGCTCGCAGCGTACCGAGCCGGCGATGTCCTGGTTCCCGGCACTGAAGGATACTGTCACCGGCGCGCAGGCAAGCCCGCCGCCCTGCTGGTTGAACATCGAGGCGGCATACTGCTGCACTTCGGTACGCACCGTTTCCTCGTTTATCCCGCGCTGGCGCTGCAACGCGCCCGCCAGAACCGCGGAATCGAGCGAGGCCTGAACCTTGAGCTTCTGGCGCAGCGTATTCAGTGTATCCAGAGACACGCCTGCCAGGGCGAGGATCACGGGGATCACAAACGCCGACAGCATCGCGACGTTGGCGGCCTTGGCCGCACCAAATCTGTTCAGTATACGGTAGCGTCTTGTGTTCATGATGGGATTTGCGGAGCCGTATGCGAACCGGTTTACCTGACGAGGCGAACTTCGTTGATTTCGCGCCCGATCTGCTGGAATACAGCCACCAGTTCTGCCGAACCCGAAGCGAAATAGGCGTTCTGCGGGCTCGATGCGCAGTTGGTCAGCGC
>CALGEF010000314.1 GCA_937881755.1 uncultured Acidobacteriota bacterium | reverse complement strand
CGCGGCAGACCGGGCTAGCCGGTGTTCGGGGCCGAAGCCGGACCAGAGGGGCGGGCGAGACTGTTCAGGCGGGTCAGTAGCCCGTCCAGAGCGGAAGGCAGGGCGCGCAGGACGTGCCTGGGCACGGCGAGCGCACGCAGGGTGGCGGCTCTCCGGGCGCGAGTTGCCGGGGATGAAGCCTGGCACGGTCGTGAGGCGGAGGGTGGTGCCGGCGAGATAAGAAGTTGGCGGTGAACTGGTTCTCGCCCTTGTAGGTCAGGCCCGGTACGTCGCGGTACGTCGCGGTACGTCGCGGTACGAGGCGGCGGCGCGTTTGTGGTCCGGCGTCAGGACGAAGGTACTGGCTTCGGCGGTGGTGAGGGTCACGGGATGGTCCTCCTGAATTTGTCGGCTTGTGGGAATGAAATGAAAGCTCCGGTCCTCAGTTCAGCTTTTTGCGTTGTCCTGATCTCAAACCTTCACGAATTTTTTAGTTCAGGCGTGAAGTTCTGATTGGTCTGTCTCGGATTGCGTTGCGAATTCAATTACACTTTCAACTCGGTCAGGAATAAGCAGCCCGGATAAACAGGCTGTCTGTTTGCCCAGGCAGCTACCCCGCCAATACCCGCGGCAGTTTGAACGTCACGGTTTCGTCGGCAGTCTTGACGGCTTGCATGGTCAGGTCGAAGCGGGCGCGGCAGGCGTCGATGACGCCTTGTACCAGGTCTTCGGGGGCGCTGGCGCCGGCGGTGAGGCCGAGGGTCGTGACGCCGTCGAACCAGGACCAGTCGATGTCGTCTGCGCTGGCGATGAGTTTCGCGTCAGCAGCGCCGGCGCGCAGGGCGACCTCGACGAGGCGGACAGAGTTTGAACTCGTCCGTGCACCGATGACCAGCACGAGACCCGCGCCGGGGGCGAGGGCCTTGACGGCTTCCTGGCGGTTGGTGGTGGCGTAGCAGATGTCTTCCTTGTGGGGCGTGGAGATGCCGGGGAAGCGCGCCTGCAGGGCGGCGACGATTTCGGCGGTGTCGTCCACGCTGAGGGTGGTTTGGGTGAGGAAGGCGAGGTTGTCTGGATTTTTCGGGGCGAAGGTGGCGACGTCTTCGACGGTTTCGATCAGGGTGACCGAGCCTTCTGGGAGCTGGCCCATCGTGCCGATCACTTCGGGGTGACCCTCATGGCCGATAAGGACGATCTCGCGGGCGTTCGCGTAGTGGCGCTCGGCCTCGATGTGGACCTTGGAGACCAGCGGGCAGGTGGCGTCGAGGTAGATCATGTTGCGGCGGCTCGCCTCGGCAGGCACGGATTTGGGCACGCCGTGGGCAGAGAAGATGACCGGGCGGTCATCCGGGCACTCGTCCAGTTCCTCAACGAAGACGGCGCCGAGGGCTTCGAGGCGCTCCACGACGTGGCGGTTGTGGACGATCTCGTGGCGCACGTAGACGGGAGCGCCCCATTTCAGGAGGGATTCCTCGACGATCTGGATGGCGCGGTCGACCCCGGCGCAGAAGCCCCTGGGGGCGGCGAGGCGGAGAGTGAGGGGGCTTTGGGGGGTCATTTGGGACTGAATTCTCCTGCGCCAGACAAGTTGCGTGCGGGCGCCAAGGCCTTTAACACGGGCAAGCTATCAGATGGCCACGCCTTTCATAAGGCCAATACGGACACGCAGACGCATGCTGAAATTTGCCCCTCTCGTCCTGGCCGCCCTGCTTGCGGGCTGCGGCACTACCAACCGTCTTGCCCAGTCGCTCGATTCGACGCCAAACTCCGGCCCGTGCCCGGTGATCGGCTCGCTATATGATGCCTCGCGGTATGTGAAGTTCGCGGATGCGGACGGGAAACTCTATTCCGACATCGCCTTCACCGGTGAGATCACCGATGTGCGTCTGTTCTGCCGGTATACGGGCAAAGTCCCGCTGGTGGCCGAGGTCGAGATCGACTTTGCGTTCGGCAAGGGGCCGATGGCGGCGGGGAATTCGGCGAACTATCCGTATTTCGTGGCGGTGACGCGGCGCAACGGCAAGGTGCTGGCGAAGGAATACTTTACCACCGAGGCCGAGTTTGGCCGGGGAAAGGTGGAGGGCAAGACCGAGCTGGTGAACCGGATCCAGATCCCCCGCGCCGACGAATCGATCTCGGGCGTGAACTTCGAGATCGTCGTCGGGTTTGACCTCACGGCCGAACAGCTCGCGTTCAACCGCGCCGGCAATCGGTTCCGCCTGGACGCGGCGGCGCAATAATCCATGGCGAGCCTGGCGCAGGAGCTGTCGGCCGCCGCGGGCGCCGCGTTCGAAGCCGTGGGCCTTGAGGCTCGTTTTGGCGATGTGCGCCGGAGCGACAAGCCGGAGCTTGCGGATTTCCAGTGCAACGGCGCGATGGCGGCGGCGAAATTGGCCGGGCGTAACCCGCGCGAGATTGCGGGTGAAATTGCGGCGGCGCTGAAGGTACATCCTCTGGTTTTGTCGGCGGAAGTGGCGGGGCCGGGGTTCATCAACCTGAGGGTCTCGGATGGGGCGCTGTCAACGCGCGCCGAGGCCGTGCGCGGCGATGCGATGGCGGGGGCCGAGAAGGCCGCCGACGCGCAGGTCACCGTGATCGATTTCGGCGGCGCGAATGTCGCCAAGCCCATGCATGTCGGGCACCTGCGCTCGGCAGTGATCGGGGATACGCTACAGCGGCTGTTGCGGTTTCTCGGAGATACGGTGATCTCGGACGTGCACCTGGGGGACTGGGGGCTGCAGATGGGCCACCTCGTCACCGAGCTGGAGGACGAGCAGCCGGGGCTCGTGTATTTTGATGCGGGCTTCACGGGTCCGTATCCGGCGCAGTCGCCGGTGACGATCGAGGATCTCGGCCGGCTCTATCCGCAGGCCAGCAACAAGGCGAAGGCGGACGAGGCGCGCAACGAGCGCTCACAGAAGGCGGTCGCGGAGATGCAGGCCGGGCGGGCGGGGTACCGGGCGCTGCTGAGGCATTTCATCGACGTGTCGGTCGAGGCGCTGAAGGTCGATTACGGCTTCCTGAATGTCTCGTTCGACCTTTGGAAGGGCGAGAGCGATGTCGATCACCTGATCGCGGACCTCGTCGAGCGATTCAAGACGGCGGGCCTCGCCGAGCAGAGCGACGGCGCGTGGATCGTCCACGTGGCGAAGGAAAGCGACAAGAAGGAAATGCCGCCGGTGATGCTGGTCAACAGCCGCGGCGGCACGGGCTATCACACGACGGACCTTGCGACGATCGAGGACCGGATGGCGACCTTGAAGCCTGCACCGGAGCGGATGCTGTACGTGGTCGACCAGCGCCAGGCGCTGCACTTCGAACAGGTCTACCGCGCGGCCGGGCTGTTGGGGCTGATCGAAGAAGCGCGGCTCGAACATATCGGCTTCGGCACGGTCAACGGGCCGGATGGAAAGCCGTTTAAGACGCGCGAAGGCGGCGTGTTGCGGCTTGCGGACCTCAACGCGATGGCGCTGGACGAGGCGACGAAGAAGATCGAGGCGGCGGGCAAGCTGCCGGAGGACATGGGCGAGGACGAGCGGCTGGCGGTGGCCCGGCAGGTCGCCGTGGCCGCGCTGCGTTTCTCGGACCTGATGAACACACGGATGACGAACTATGTGTTCGATCTCGACCGGTTCACGAGCTTTGAAGGCAAGACGGGGCCGTATCTTCTGTATGCGGCGGTGCGGGTGAAATCGGTACTGCGCAAGGCGGCGGAGGCGGGGCACCTGCCGGGCGCGGTGAGCGTGCATGAAGAGGCCGAACGCGCGCTGGTGCTGCAGCTCGACGGTTTCGGCGGAGCGCTCCTCGGCTCGCGCGAGAAACGCATGCCGCATATCCTGTGCGAACATCTCTACAGCCTGGCGCAGGCGTTCAGCGCATTCTATGGCGCGCTGCCGATTGCGTCCGAGCCTGACGCAGGCAAGCGCGCGAGCCGGCTCGCGCTGGCGGACGCTGTAAGGCATCAGCTGGAGACGGGGCTGGGGCTTCTGGGCATCACAGTGCCGGAACGGATGTAGGCCCGTGAGTCGGATAGAGGCCGAAGACCGAAATCCGGCAACCTCGGGCGCTGTGTCTCGCGATGGCGGATTTCGTTTCGCTGCATCCGCGCCGCGGGTCCTGGGCAAGGCTGCTTGAAAACGCGTCCACGAGGTCGTCTTGCGATGAAACCGATGCGGTAGCCTGTGGGTCTGATATTGCTGGGCGCAGGTGAAGCAGCCTGCGGAATTTACCTGGAGAGAGCGCTCGCCTGGCGGCTTCGGGGGAGCCGTGCGCATAGCGACACCTGCCCTGGGCTCGCGCACCAAGCGAAGAGTCCTATTGGATCGGAGAATGAGTGCTAAAGATCGCGTGCAGCGCTGCCGCGCTGGGCGCAGCATTCGCTCCGCCGAACTTTCCTGCCGGGGCCATGTCCAAATGCGCCAGCGTTCTGCAAGTCGCCGCCAATGACGCACGCAGCGGGCTCCGAAAAGCCGGTATTGCTGCCGGTAACCGGCCCGGTTGAACCGGCGAGCGATGCGCTTGCGGCGCAGAAGCGACGGCAACGCCTGCTGGCGGGTGCTGTCCTTGGCGCGGCGTTTGCCGGTCTGGCGGCCTGGTGGTTCACGCGACCGCCGGAAGTGTCCGTCCTGCAGGTGGAGCCCCGCCTGATGGAGAAGACACTTTCCGTTGTGGGCCGTGTCCGCCCGGAGAATCTTGTCGATGTAAGGTCACCAAACCCCGGGCAGGTTGTCGATGTATTCCGCGACGATGGAGACCGCGTAGAAGCAGGCGACGCGCTGGCAACCATCCGCTCCTCGTCTGAGCGGGCCGAGGCAGAGGCCTTTATCGCGCGCGAACGTGCGGCGAAGGCCGAAGTGAACCGGGCGAAGCTGGTCTTCAACAGAACCCGTACACTCGCGGACCGCGGGGTAGCCTCGCAAGCGGCGCTCGATGAGGCGCGCGCCGTCCTTCAGGTGGCCGAGGCGGACCTGGAAGCCGCGACGGCCGAAAGGGCATCCATATCCGCCCGGAACAGCGAGTTCACAATCCGGGCGCCGATGGCGGGGATCATCCTTGTGCGGCCGATTGACAATGGGCAGGTCATTTCGGCTCAGACGACCCTCTTCCAGTTGGGCTCTGTAGGGCGCATCGAACTGCAGGCCGATGTCGATGAAGCCTACGCCGATGTCCTGCAGCCCGGCATGTCCGCACGCGCTGCCCTGTCGGGCTCGGACCAGGTGTTCCAGGCGCGGCTGCTCGAGATTTCTCCGCGGGTGGATGCGGCCACCGGCGGACGTCTCGTCAAGTTCGTCCCGAATGAAGCCATGGACCTGCCCCTGGGCCGGTCCGTGGACATCACGATCATTGTTGACGTCCTGGAGGCCGGAATCTCGGTGCCGCGCCAGGCCGTCCTCAATGCGGCGACGCAGCCGAAGGTCTACGTGGTAGGCCGGGAGGGACGCGTCCGGATCCGCGCTGTGCAGATTGCGGATTGGCCGTCACTGAATGCAATCGTCGAAAGCGGCTTGACCGGTGAAGACCGGGTGGTGCTCACGCCGGCTGAAACCAGCCCGTCTGCCCGGGTGCGTGAGCGCGTGTTGCCGCCGGCGCCGACGCAGGGACCTTGAGCCCATGTTCGCCTTCACGGTCGCCCGCCGCTACCTGTTTTCCAATCCCGCCCAGACGGCCCTGCTGATATCGGGTGTCGCGCTTGGGGTTATGGCTTTTGTTTTCATCACGGCCCTGATCGGTGGGCTGGCCATCCGTCTGACCGATGATGTGACGGCCAACAGCGCCCACATTACCCTCGAGCCGGAAACCCGGATTGCACGCGTCCTGCCGAGCCCGGACGCCGAGTTGGCGCCGGTGGCGATCATCTCGACGTTTCAGCGCCGGCAAATTCGGGCCTGGACATCGACGGTTTCCCTGCTGCGCAGTCATCCGGCTGTGTCGGCCATCAGCCCGCAGATTTCCGGAAGTGCATTCCTGGTCAAGGGCGAAGCGGTTTCGCCGGTTGCGGTCACAGCGCTGGACCCTGCCAGTATCGACGCGATTTCATCGATCAGTACAGAGATCATCAGCGGTGATGCCAGCCTTGGTGCAGATGGTATCCTGATTGGTCTCAGGCTGGCGGAAAACCTCGGCCTTTCAGCGGGTCAGCCCGTACTCCTGAGGACAGATCGCGGCATCGACAGGCTGCTGATCGTCCGCGGTGTTTTCCAGACAGGCCTGCAAAGCCTTGATGAGCGGGTTGCCTATCTTTCTATTCAGACAGCTCGTCCTCTCGTCCTGCTGCCCGAGGGGATCACGAACATCAAGGTCAAGCTCTACGAGCCTGGCGCCGCCC